>JANNPN010000319.1:0-6399 GCA_031400185.1 Polyangiaceae bacterium | reverse complement strand
CCGGGACGGACGGGGATCCGCGAGCGTACCATCGAGAGCACCGCCGGCAGGCGCGAGGGTCGCCCGGACAGCAGCAGCACGTCGCAGTCATACGCGTGGATGATCTCGGCGAGGTCGGACAGGACCTGCTCGATCACGCGGCGGACGGCGCGATCGACGGCGTCGAAATCGACCGGGATCGGCACCGTGAGGAGCGCGAAGCCGCGGCCACCGGCCCGCACGACCGCGTCCTCGACGTAGGAGACGACGTCGCTCCCCGGCATCTTGTCGGCGCCGAGGAGGCTTTCGAGCGACGCCGCGGTCGGCTCCGGAAAGCGCTTCGGGTTCGTCGTCTCGTACTCCTGCAGCAGGCGGATCGCCGTCGGTGCCAGCACCTGGAGCGCGAACTTCCGGCGCTCCGCCTGCTGGATGCCCGTCTGCCCCGCGTAGTCGGCGCCGAAGAGCCGCGTCGCGAGGCTCCCGGGATCGCGCACGCCGGCCGCTCCCATCGCCTCGACGAGCGCCGGCAGCAGCACGCGCTCGACGACGCCCTTCACGATGTCGTCGCCCGCGACGTTGAAACCCTCGCGGAAGTTCTGATCGGGCGTCAGGGCCGCCGCGGGATTCCCGGGACTCGACTGGTCGGTGTACGTCGTGATGATGAGGTCCGTCGTCCCGCCGCCGATGTCGAGGCTCGCGATCCGGATGCTCGGCGCGGGGCTGCCGCCCCGGCGCCGGCCGAGCCGTCGGAACATCTCGTTCGGCGAGCCCTGGAACTTCTCGCGCACCTCCGCGTAGAGGAAGACGAGCTGCGTACAGGTGGCCTCGTCCCAGTTGAGGCGCACCACGGGCGGCTTCGGCGAGTAGCCCGAGTCGTCGTCCCACCCGAGTACTTTCCACAGCAGGTCGACGGCCTGCTGCGCGCGCTGCTCGAAGAGGCGGCGCTCGGGAAGCGGCATCGCGGTCGGCATCGTCATCACGATGCTGCGGAGCCGCCGCGGCACGTCCTTGTGCTGGCGCTCGTAGCGCCGCGCGACGGAATTGATGAGGGTCACGGCGTGCAGGAGGATCTCGCTGAGCGCGAACGTCATGAGCGAGCTCCGCGAGTACGACGCGCGGATGGCCGGCAAGCTGTTGGCGTCGAGCGGCCGGCCCTCGTCGTCGATCAGCTGCACGAAAGCGCCTTTGGTGACCGGCTCGGCCTCACCCGCGACGCCCGAGCGGTTGTTGAAGATCCACTCCTGCTCGCGCGCCCGCTCGTCCCAGAGGTAGCGCTTCGGGCTCGACATGCCGGTGTAGCCCTCGGTGCCGCGGGTCGCGAGCGAGAGCGCGGTCGCCTCGGGCCCGATGCGCGCGACCGTCGGCCAGAGGAAGGCGCGGGCGCGGCCGCCGCGCCGCGAGTGCCGTTCCTTTCCGAACTCGGGCAGGGCGAACTCGACCCGGCTTTCGAACGGCTCCCGATAGACGAATTGCGGGCGGGTGAGATCGCGGAGCTCGAGGATGTAGCACTGGTTGAGATTCGGAGTGTCGCCGATGTTGGTCTCGATGAGGACGCCGCAGGTGCGCGCGTTGCCGAGGTCGAGCGCCAGGTCGACGTCGATCGGGCGCGCGTCGCGCGCGTCGACCATCCAGATGCGCGGGAAGACGTCGGCCTCGTCGAAGAGCCGGAGCAGCGTGAGATACGTCGCCCAGTGCTTGCAGAACGGGTACTCGCGCGGCGGCAGCTCTTGGCGGCGGGTCGGGTTCCGCTGCCGGAGCTTCGCGAGCACGTGCTCTTCGCGGAGCTCCTGAAGCCAGCCGTCGACCCACGTCGCTTGCAGCAGCCATCCGTTGTGCGCCTCCTGCGGCGCGAGCGCGAACATCTTTCGCGAGCGCGCATCCTCGGGCGACGGCGCCAGGTACGGACGGCTCTCGTCCTCCGGCAGGAGCTCGGTATCGAAGGCGACCGTGATGCGGTGGGTGTGGCCGTCGTGATCGGGCTTCGGTAGCGCGCACACGCGCGCCCGCACCCAGTTGCTCGGCCCCTTGGCAAACCTGACCGGGACGCCGCGCTCCTCGTGGATCACGCGGAAGTACGGCAGCGGGATCCACTTCTCGAGGAAGAGCTCGACGGCCTCGCTCGCCTTCACGTCGTAGTCGGTGTCGCGCGGCGGCTTCTCGCGGGTCTCGACGTCGACGAGCGTACCGTCGTCGTTCTGCTCGAGGGCGCGGAGGTCCCACTCGGTCGCGTTCGGCTCGCCGGTCCGCGGCTTCTCCCAGAAGGAGCGCGTCAGGCGCGCGAAGCGATCGATCGAGAATCCGAGGTCGATGAACTGGACCCCGCTCCGCGGGATGAGGCTGACCGAGTTACCGGATTCTTTGAGCTTCGAGGTGGGTGCCAGCATCAGTGATCCTTGACGCCGCGCCCGTGACAGGTAACCGCAAGTCGCTGGAACAATTGGTCATCTGGGGCCACGGATCCGCGTCGTTCCATACAGTTGCCTTCCGCGAGTGGTCAAGCCGCCGTCGCCGGCGTGCTCACCTCGAGCGCTCCAGGCGCGAGCGCTGGCCGCCTGGGTCGACGACGCACTCGGGCTCCGCACCGGCGCCGGGCTGACAGAGCACCTCGAGCGCGCGATAGCGCTGCCCGTCGGAGCAGATCGCCGGCGTCGTGGTCTGGATCTGGAGCTGCGCGCCGCTGGGGCGCCCTTGCACGGGCGCTTCGCAGATCGCACCCCCCGGACGGTGGACCTGCAGCGTGCCGTTCCCCGCCGCGTCGAGAGCGAGCGTCACCGGAACCCGCTCGCGCTTCTGGCTGCCGTCGGCCGCGAGGTCGGCCTCGCCCTTCCACGTGCCGCCGAACCCCGGGTCGCCGCCCCGCTTGGCGCCGGGGCTCGGATTCGCCGGCGCGCTCGTCGGCGCGGGACCGGGCGGCGCGCTCGTCTTCGCGGGACCCGGTGGCGCGCTCGTCGGCGCGGCAGCCGGGGACGCCTTCGCGGGCGCAACCTGGGTCGCGACAGCGGGTGGCTTCTGCTGCGTTTGTGGCGTCGGAACCGCCGCCCCCGGCGGGAGCAGGGTCGGAGGAATCGGGATCGCCGGGCCGCGGCCTCCTCCGCCGGATCCGGTGCCACCACCGGTGCCACCACCTCCGTCGCCTCCGCCATCGGTTCCCGCGCTCTTCTGTGGAGCCACCGGGGTCGCGGGCTGCGTCGGATTCTGGGTGCGCTCCGGCTCCGTCCCGGGGCTCGGTGCGCCCGGAGATGGCGGCCCGATCGGGGTGGGCTGGTCGGGTCGCGGAGACGGATCTGCTGCGGGCGGCGTCGCCGGCCCACCCGGCGAACGGTCGACATCCGGGCCGCCAGGGGACGGGCGCTCTTCTCGTCCCCCGTCCGGCGACACATCGGCCTTCGGACCAAAGCCGGAACTCATCGCAGGACTGGGAGCTCCTGCCCCAGGACTGACGCCCGGCTCGGTGCCTGCTCCGCCGTCCGTTCCGCCTTCCCCGTCGGGAATCGAAACCTCCCCGTCACGACCGACCTCGTACTCGCGCGGCGGCACCTCGTGCCCAGGGCCGCATTGCGCGAGCCGTTGCTCGTACTCGGCGCGCAAACGATCGCGCTCGGCACGGAGGCTCGCGAGGTCTTCGCCGCCCGCGCCGGCGGTCGCCGTCGGGACCGGTACTCCGCCATCGATTGCGGTCGGCGCGCCCGCGGGCGTCTCGACCGGGGCCGTCGTCGCGACGCCACCCGGAGGCGTTTCGTCCGGCTCCGGCAGCAGGGGCGGGGGCGGACACTGCCGCAGGAGCCACCCGGCGAGCAGCAGCAGCGCGAGAAGTCCGAGCAGCCACAACCACCAACGCCGCCGTCCCTGCTCGTCGATCGGCACCGGTGTCGGCGTCGGGGCGGGCGGCGGCGTGACGGACCGTCCGCTGCCGGCAGCGCGGGCGAAGACCGGCGTCGACGGACGATCGGCACCTTCGCGCACGAACCCCCAGTAGGTGACGACCGGCTGCTTCCCGACCACGAAGACCTGCTCGCGCGTCGGAAACGAGATCGACTGCGCAACGATCTGGGCGCGCGTCCGGTCGGCATCGGAGCGGATCTCGCTCGCCACCGCGTCGCTCAGACCGCGGAGCCGCGAGAGCAGGTCCGCGATCCGTTCCTCGACCTCTTGGCGCTCGGCGTCCGGCAGGTCGTCGAGGGGACGCGCGTCTCCCGCGACCGGCGCGTACCAGTCGACGCGGAAGCCGTCGCGATCGGGGACGGGTTCCGCGTAGAAATCGGCGCACTCCTTGCCGAGGCGCGTCTCGAGCACGCGCCGAAGCTGCGCGTACCACGCGTGGACCGGGCGCTCGTGGACTCCGAGCGAGCGAAACTCCGGATGATCTCCCGTGGGCAGCCGGGCACGCCCGTCGCTACTCACCCGCTGCGAGCCTCCAACGATGCCCGACGACCGACGCGGCCCACGGGCGCACGCGTATCGCCGCACGGACCGACGTGTCAATGACGAACGCGGCGCCGGCGTCGGAGCGTGCCCCCCTTTGGAGCACCTTTGTGTGTCGCGCCGCGTGCACGCGTTCGCCTTGTGCCGTCGGTGGTGCTGGCATAGCTTCCTCGCATGATGAACGGCGGGCGTGCGCTGCTCGTGCTCTGCACCGTCGCACTGTTCCTCTCCGGGTGCGCCGCCGCGCGCCAGCGTCCGTTGCTCTATCCGAACGCACGCCTCTCGGAGGTCGGTCCGGACAGCGCCGAGCGCGACGTCGACGAATGCCTGCGGCTCGCGGACGCGTACGTGGCATCGGGCGGACGCGGGGGCACCGTCGCACGCGACACCGCGATCGGCGGCGGCACCGGCGCCGCGATCGGCGCCGTCGGCGGCGCCATCTACGGGAACGCGGGAAGAGGTGCTGCGGCCGGCGCGGCAACCGGAGCGACGGCGGGCCTGCTGCACGCGCTCTTCCGGGAGACCCAACCGAGCCCGATCTACAAGAGCTACGTCGGCACCTGCCTCAGCGAGCGCGGGTATCAAGTCCTCGGCTGGAATTAGCCCACAAGGGGGATCTCTCCCCCTTCCCCGGCTCGCTCGCGCTCGGCTGCACGCTACGCGTGCGGAGGTCGCGTCTTTGGGCGGCCTGTTCGCTCTTGCGTGGGGATTTCGTACGCGCGGCGATCGTTTCCTGGAGTATCCTCCCCGGATGCGCGGCGCTGCAGCGGTGAGGGGCTCGTGATCGAGGTCGCCCGGTACCGCGTCATCTTCGGCGACTGCGATCCCATGCGGATCGTGTACTACGGGAACTACTTCCGCCTCTTCGAGATCGGGCGCGCCGAGCTGTTCCGCCGACTCGGCCACCCGTTCGCGGCGTACATCGCGCGCGGCCTCTACCTCGGCGTCATCGAGACGACCTGCCGCTACCGCCGGCCGTCACGCTACGACGACGACCTCGTCATCTACGCCGCCGTCGCCGACTTGCGCGGCGCGCGCGTGACGATCGGCTACGAGATCCGCGGCGTCGACGGTGAGCTCCGCGTCGAGGGCTCGACCACCCACGCCGTGATCGGCGACGACGGCAGACCACAGCGCATCCCCGCCGAGTTCCGCGCTGCGGCGAAGCTCGCGATGTAGCTACTCGTCCGCCGCCCCGGAGGTATGTAAACCGCATTCCTCCGCGCGGCCGTCGAAGCGCGCGTTCTTGTCGCCGTCCTCGGCGCCCGGCGCGGCGCGGCTCGAGTGCCAGTCGCCGACGCGCGTGTAGCCCTTCTCCCAGAGCGGGTGCTGCGGCAGGCCGTAGTGCTGCATGTAGTAGTACACGTCCTGCGAGCGCCAGCGCAGGATCGGGTGCACCTTGAAGATGCCGTCCTGGAACGTCACGGGATCGAGCGTCGACCGAAACGTCGTCTGATCCGCGCGAAGTCCCGCGATCCACGCGTGCGCGTCGAGCTCTTCGAGCGCCCGCCGCATCGGCTCGACCTTACGGATGCGGTGGTACTCGTCGAGGGCGCTCTCCCAGAGCTTGCCGTGGCGAAGCTCCATCTCCGCGGGCGTCAGCGCGGCGGCATAGCGCCGGACGTCGAGCTGCAGGAGCTCGGTGAGCTCGGCCGCGTACCGGTAAGTCTCCGGAAAGAGATAGCCGGTGTCGACGAAAACGATCGGAACGCGCGGCAGCATGCGGCTCACCAGGTGCAGGATCACCGCGCTCTGAATGCCGAAGCTCGTGCTGACGACCAGATGCGATCCGAAGGTCCGGTCGGCCCATGCGACCTCGGCGCGGGTCGCCTCTTCCAGGGCTTCGCGGTTGAACGTCTTCACCCGCTTCGAGGGGAGCTCGTCCACGCGACCCTCTTGTCAGAGACCCCGGCCTCAGTCGACCCGATTCGCGCACGGCACATCGTCGTCGCGCCCCTCGCAATCTGGGTCGCCAGGGTCGGACGCGTTGCAGTCGAG
>JANNPN010000309.1:0-2685 GCA_031400185.1 Polyangiaceae bacterium | reverse complement strand
TCGAGCAAGCCGAGATCAGCGACGTCAACCTCCGCTCACCACCGACCGTCGTCGCGTCGGAGGGCGAGAGCATCACGAGCTCGATCCGCCCCCTCATCTCGCGGAACACGCTGAACAGCTTCTTCGACCCCTCGCGCGGCTCCGCCCAGGAGTTCTCGGTCGAGTACGCCGGCCTCGGCGGCGAGAGCGAGTTCCTCAAGGTCGACGCCAAAACACGTCACTTCTGGCCCGTCTACAAGTCGCCGTCGTGGGGCACGTTCGTCTACTCGATCGCCGGACAGGTCGGCTACGGCCAAGGGTTCTCGGGGGTCATCGGCAACGAGCTGCCGCTCTACGAGCGCTACTTCCCGGGCGGCATCAACTCGATCCGCGGCTTCAAGACCCGCACCCTCGGCCCGCGCGAATCAGTGTTCGACGCGCAGAGCGACGAGGTCAACACCGATCCGATCGGCGGCAGCCGACAGCTCATCGTCAACAACGAGTTCATCTTTCCCATCGTCGAGCCGCTCGGCTTGAAGGGCGTCCTCTTCGTCGACGCCGGCAACTCGTGGCTCGACTCCGACGGCTGGGACCTCGGTGACTTGCGCTACGCGGCGGGCGGCGGTGTTCGCTGGCAGTCGCCGCTCGGGCCAATCCGCATCGAGTTCGGCGTCCCACTCAACAAGAAGAAGCACGACAAGACCGCGGTCGTACTGTTCTCGTTCGGCGCCCCCCTGTAGAGCGCCAGCCCCACGGCATTTCGCCCCAAGGAGAAGGATTGCATATGCGACGTTTCACCCTCTGGACCTCATCGCTCCTGCTGATGCTGGCGCTCGTGCTGCCGGCGGCGGCCGCCGACATCAAAGTCGGCATCGTCGACCTGCAACGCGCCTTGAACGAGTCGTCGTCGGGGCGCCGCGCCAAGGATCAGTTCAAGGGCGAGTTCGAGAAGATGCAGAACGGCTTGAAATCCGAGAAGGAATCGCTCGACCGCCTGAAGGACGACCTCGACAAGAAGAGCACGGTCCTGAGCGACGACCAGCGCAGGACCAAGATGGAGGACTTCGAGCGCCGCCGCCGCGACCTCCGCCGCAAGCTCGAGGACTCCGACGCGGAGCTCCGCAAGAAGGACCAGGAGCTCACCGGAAGCATCCTGAAGGATATGGCGGTCGTGATTCAGGAGATCGGCGAGCGCGAGGGCTACACCCTCATCCTCGAGAACTCGAGCAGCTCCGTGCTCTACGGGTCGAAGTCGATCGACATCACCGACTCGGTGATCAAGGCCTTCGACGCGAAGCGCTGAGCGCGGCATGGCGCGGCCGCCCGGCCATGCCTGACGACGAGCAGACTCCTACGGCGGCGCAACAGCCGGTGATCGCCGCGATCGACTTCGCGGCGATCACCGGCGTGCTGCCGCAGCGCTACCCGCACCCGCTGATCGACCGTGTCGTCGCCTGCGACGCCGGCCGGCGGCTCGTCGCGCACAAGGGCGTTACGGCGGGCGAGCCGTTCTTCGCGGGCCACTTCCCGGGCTGGCCGGTGATGCCGGGCGTACTGATCTGCGAGGCGTTGGTGCAGGCGGCGGCGCTGCTCGTGATTCGCTCAGATCCCCCGGCCGCGGCAGGGTCGACGCTCGTGCTCACGGCCCTCGAGCGCGTCCGGTTTCGGCAGCCGGTCGTCCCCGGCGACGCCCTCGAGATCGAGGTGACGGTGCTCGACCGGAGCGACGCGCGCTGGCGCTTTCGCGGCCGCGGACGCGTGGGCGATGCGCTCGTCGCGGAAACCGACTTCGACCTCGCCGTCCGCGCCCCGGTGGGATCGGCGATCCACCCGACCGCCGTCATCGCCCCCGGCGCGGCGCTCGGGGTCGACGTGCGGATCGGCGCCTACGCCGTCGTTGGACCCCACGTGCAGCTCGGCGACCGCACCACCGTCGGACCGCACGCCGTCCTCGACGGCCGCACCACGATCGGCGCCGACAACCGCGTCTTCCAGTTCGCGAGCATCGGCGCGGAGCCGCAGGACCTCAAGTACCGGGGTGAGCCGAGCCGGCTCGTGATCGGTGACCGCAACGTCATCCGCGAATTCGCGACCCTGAACCCCGGGACGGCAGGCGGCGGCATGATCACCACGCTCGGCAGCGACAACCTCGTGATGAACTACGCCCACGTCGGCCACGACTCGCGGATCGGGAGCCGCTGCATCCTCGCCAACAGTTCGGCGCTCGCCGGGCACGTGACCCTCGAGGACTTCGTCTTCGTCGGCGGCCTCGCGGCGGTGCACCAGTTCGTGCGGGTCGGAGAGTCGGCGCTCCTCGGCGGCGGCGCGATGGTGACGCGCGACGTGCCGCCGTTCTGCAACGCATCGGGCGACCGGGCGCGTCTCCGCGGGCTCAACATCATCGGCCTCCGTCGCCGCGGCTTCGACGCCGCGCGCGTCCGCGCGATCAAGCGCGCCTATCGCGTGCTGTTCGACTCCGACTTGGCACTCGCCGAGGCGCGCGAGCGGTGCGCCGCCGAGCTCGGTGACGACGCCGACGTCGCGCGGATGCTGGAGTTCATCGCGGCATCGAAACGCGGTCTGTGTCCCGCGGGACGCGCCGGCGGCGAAGGCGACGACGATGGCGACGACGCCTGAGAAGATCGGCCTCATCGCCGGGAACGGCCGCTTCCCACTGCTCTTCGCAGAGGCGGCGCGGCGGGCCGG
>JANNPN010000284.1:0-6554 GCA_031400185.1 Polyangiaceae bacterium | reverse complement strand
GGCGCGCCGCCGGTGCTCGCCGACCTGCTCGGCGGCCAGATCCACGCCGGCTTCTTCGTGCCGGGCAACGTGCTGCAGTACATGAAGGAAGGCAAGCTGCGCGCCATCGCCGCGAGCGGCCGCAAACGCTTCGCCGCCGCGCCGGAGGTGCCGACCATGATCGAGCAGGGCTTCCCCGACTTCGAGGCGGTGGCCTGGATCGGCTTCCTCGCGCCGGGCGCCACACCGCGGCCCGGCTCGCGACCGCGAAGCTCGAGGTCGCGGACGCGGTGCTGACCCTCGCGTTCGACACGAAAGCCACGTTCTACCACCTGCAGGGCGCCGAGCAGCTGCTCGAGATCCGGCGCGCCGTCGTGCGCGGCAAGGCGGCGGCCAGGAACGTCGCCGAGCGACAACACGCGGCCGGCAACATCACCGACCTGGCGCTTGCGACCGAGCAAGCGCTCCACGAGGAGGCGACGGTCGAGCTCGCCGTCGCCGAGAGCGCCGTCCGCGCCGACCGCGAGGACCTGAACGTTCTGCTCGGCGTCGGCGCCGACCGCACCGCATGGACGATGACGCCGCGCTTGGCCGGCGTCCCGGCCGACGCCCTCCCGGCCGCAGACGCGCTCGAGGCGCTCGCGGTCGACCAGCGGCTCGACCTCGAAGCGACCCTTCTGCGCGTCGTCGGCGAGCGGGCCGAGTACCGTCTCACCAGCGTGTACGGTCTGATCCCGGCCGCATCGCTCGGCGGCCTCGGCGAACGCGAGGTCGAGGGCGGCTGGTCCGTGGGACCGTCGCTGGAGCTTCCGATCCCGCTCTTCGACCGGAGCCAGGCAGCGCTCGCAGCGAGCGCCGCACGGATCGCCGCCGGCGACGAGCGAACCGCCGCGCTCGCGCTCCGCATCCGCGCCGACGTGCGGCGCGCCCGGACGCGCGTCGAGGCCGCCGGCGCCCGTGCGCTCCACTACCAGCGCACGCTGCTCCCGCTCGCGTCGCGTGTCCTCGCCCACACGCAGCGCGAGTACAACGCGATGCTGATCGGCGTCTTCCAGCTTCTGCAAGCGAAGCGCGACGAGATCGACACCGGCCGCCGGTACGTCGAGGCGCTCACCGAGTACTGGGTCGCACGCACCGACCTCGAGCGCGCGGTCGGCAGCGAGCTGGCGCTCGCCTCGCACGCGCCGCCCGCCGCACCGGCGTCCGGGGACCCCGCCCCGCCCACGCACCAGCATCATCACCACGGAGGCTGACGATGGTCACGAGACGAGACGTTCTTCGCACCTCGCTGTCGGTCGCGGCCGGCAGCGTCCTGCTGCGCGGCGCCGCACGCGGCGCCGAGCCGAACCCCGCACCGACCCCCGCCAGCGACGACCCGCAGGGCTACCGCCCGGTCGTCGTCCCGAACGGCGCGACGCTCCCCTGGCGGCTCGTCGACGGCGTGAAGGTCGGCCATCTCGTCGCCGAGCCGGTGCAGCACGAGATCGCGCCCGGCCTCAGGATCGAGGCCTGGGGCTACAACGGCCGCACACCCGGTCCCGTGATCGAGGCGGTCGAAGGTGACCGCCTGCGCATCTACGTCACCAACAAGCTGCCCGAGGCGACGAGCGTGCACTGGCACGGGCTCATCCTCCCCTGCGGCATGGACGGTGTGTCCGGGCTCACGCAGCGACCCATCCCGCCGGGAGCGACCTTCAAGTACGAGTTCACGCTGCAGCAGTCGGGCACGCAAATGTACCATCCGCACTTCGACGAGATGGTGCAGATGGCGATGGGGATGATGGGCATGTTCGTGATCCACCCGCGCGCCGGCGAGGACCCGGTGGTCGATCGGGACTTCTCGATCATGCTTTCGGAGTGGAAGATCGTGCCCGGCACCCGCAAGCCCGACGTGACCGAGATGACCGACTTCAACGTCCTCACGATGAACAGCACGGCGTTCCCGGCAACCCAGCCACTCATCGTGAAACGCGGCGAGCGTGTGCGCATCCGCCTCGGCAACCTGAGCGCCACCGACCACCACCCGATCCACATCCACGGTCACACGTTCCGCGTGACGGGCACGGACGCGGGGCGGATCGCGCCGGCCGGGCAATGGCCGGAGACGACCGTGCTCGTCCCGGTCGGCTCGACGCGCGATCTCGAGCTCGTCATGGACAACCCGGGCGACTGGGCCTTCCACTGTCACATGACACATCACACGATGAACCAGATGGGCCACGGTCTCCCGAACATGATGGGGGTCGCGCCGAAGGACGTCGAGCCACACGTGCAGCAGCTGCTGCCCGAGTACATGACCATGGGCGACCGCGGCATGGGGCACATGGCCGACATGGCGATGCCGGTGCCGAAGAACAGCCTCCCGATGAAGGGCGGCAAGGGACCGTTCGGCACGATCGAGATGGGGGGAATGTTCACCATCATCAAGGTGCGCGACGGGCTCACCACCTACGAGGACCCCGGCTGGTACGCACACCCGCCGGGCACGGTCGCCGAACGCGCCCACCCGGACGAGCTCCGCGCCGACGGAGTCCGCATGTGAAGACTGCGCAGGATCTCGTCTGCGGGATGGCCGTCGATGCCGAGACGACCCCGCATCGCGCGGAGCACGCGGGGCATCCGTACTACTTCTGCGGTGCGCGCTGCAGGGAGCGCTTCGTCGCCGAGCCGGAGAGGTTCACGGCGCCGCGCCCGGCGGCCCTGCCCCCGACGGACGCCGAGCGCGCGCGCGAGTACACCTGCCCGATGCACCCGGAGATCGTGCAGCGCGGCCCGGGCAGCTGTCCGCTCTGCGGCATGGCACTCGAGCCGCGGACGTTCGCGTTCCACGAGGACGAGCACAAGGATCCCGAGCTCGCCGACATGCAGCGACGCCTCGGGGTCAGCGCCGCGCTCACGCTCCCGCTCTTCGCGCTCGCGATGTCGGACCTCATCCCGGGCGCGCCGCTGCAGCATCGCCTCTCCTGGACCACGCTGGCGTGGCTGCAGCTCCAGCTCGCGACCCCGGTCGTGCTCTGGGGCGGCGCGCCCTTCTTCGCGCGCGGCTGGGCATCGCTCCGCTCGCGCCGCCTCAACATGTTCACCCTGATCGCGCTCGGTACCGGCGCGGCGTACGCGTACAGCGTCTTCGCGACGCTCTTTTCGCACCTCGTCCCGGCAAGCGGCGCGCACGGCGTCCCGCTCTACTTCGAAGCGGCGGCCGTCATCACGACGCTCGTGCTCGTCGGCCAGGTGCTCGAGCTCCGCGCGCGCAGCCAGACCGCCGGCGCCGTCCGCGCGCTGCTGGATCTCGCCCCGAAGCAGGCACGCCGCCTCGCACCCGACGGCAGCGAGCACGACGTGGCGTTCGCCGACATCCAGGTCGACGACCGGCTGCGGGTCCGTCCGGGCGAGCGCGTGCCGGTCGACGGCGTCGTGGTCGACGGGACGAGCGCGATCGACGAGTCGATGGTCACGGGCGAGCCGATGCCGGTCGAGAAGACGCCGGGCAGCAAGGTCACCGGCGGCACCATCAATGCTGCCTCCGGCCGCGGCACCGCCACCTCCGGCAGCCTGGTCATGCGTGCCGAGCGCGTCGGGCAGGACACGCTCCTCGCCCACATCGTCCGCATGGTGAGCGAAGCGCAGCGCAGCCGGGCGCCGATTCAACGCCTCGCCGACGTGGTGTCCGCCTGGTTCGTGCCGGCGGTCATGCTGGTCGCGGCGGTGAGCTTCGCCGCGTGGCTGATCCTGGGACCCGACCCGCGGCTCGCCCACGCGCTCGTCGCAGCCGTCGCGGTGCTCATCATCGCCTGCCCGTGCGCGCTCGGGCTCGCGACCCCGATGTCGATCATGGTCGGGGTCGGGCGCGGCGCGGGCGCGGGCGTGCTCATCCGGAACGGCGAGGCGCTCGAGACGCTCGCGCGCGTCGACACGCTCGTCGTCGACAAGACCGGCACGCTCACCGAAGGAAAGCCCACGCTCCTGACCGTCGAGGCGACCGAAGCCGCCGATCCGGAGGCGACCGCGTCGATGCTCGGGCTCGCGGCGAGCCTCGAGCGCGCGAGCGAGCACCCGCTCGCGGCCGCGATCGTCGCCGGCGCGGCGGAGCGCGGTGCCCGGCTCGCGGCCGTCTCCGGCTTCTGGTCCCACACGGGGACGGGCGTGACCGGCGTCGTCGCCGGTTGCGACGTCGCGCTCGGGAACCGCGCGCTCATGGCGTCGCTCGGTGTGGCAGTCGCGGCGCACGCCGAGCGCATCGCCGCCCTCGAGCGCGACGGGCAGACGGTGATGCTCGTCGCGGTGAACGGCCTGCTCGCGGGGCTCCTCGGGGTCGCCGACCCGATCAAGCCGTCGACCGCCGAGGCGCTCTACTTGCTCGCGGCCGACGGCGTCGAGGTGCGCATGCTGACCGGCGACAGCCGCGCGACCGCCGCGGTCGTGGCGGACCGCCTCGCGCTGCGCTCCTTCGAGGCCGAGGTCCTCCCCGACCAGAAGCGCGCGGTGATCGCGCGCCTGAAGGCCGAGGGTCGGGTCGTCGCGATGGCTGGCGACGGCGTGAACGACGCCCCCGCCCTCGCGCTCGCGGACGTCGGCATCGCGATGGGCACCGGAACGGACGTGGCGATCGAGGCCGCCGGCGTGACGCTCGTCCGGGGCGACCTCCGGGGCATCGCGCGCGCCCGCCGCCTCTCGCGCGGGGTCCTGCGGAACATCCGCCAGAACCTCTTCCTCGCGTTCGTCTACAACGCGCTCGGCGTGCCGATCGCGGCGGGCGTGCTCTATCCGGTCTTCGGGATCACGCTGAACCCGATGCTCGCCGCGGCCGCGATGAGCCTGAGCTCGGTGTCGGTGATCGCCAACGCGCTCCGGCTGCGGTCGCTCGATCTCTGAGCCGAATGCGCGCCGTCGTCTGCCTCGTACTGCTCGCCGCGCTCGCGGCGTGCGAGCGCCCACCGACCGATCCCGCCGAGCGCGCCGTCTGGGAGCTGACGCGGGAGTTCCGCGGCGCGTATCCGGCCGACGTCCCCCAGACGGGCGGCGTTCGCGCGTACGACCTCACCGCCGCCCCGACCGTGCTGCCGATGCTCGACGGCCGCCCGCTCGCGGTCTGGGCCTACGACGGCCAGGTGCCGGGTCCCACCCTCCGCGCCAAGGTCGGCGAGCGCCTGCGCGTGACGTTCACGAATCGGCTCGCGGTCGAGACGACCGTCCACTGGCACGGCGTCCGGGTACCGAACGCGATGGACGGCACGCCCGGCGTCACCCAGCCCCCCGTGAAGCCGGGCGAGACCTTCGTCTACGACTTCGTCCCGAAGGACGCCGGCACCTTCTGGTTCCACCCGCATCTGCGCTCGAGCGAGCAGGTCGAGCGCGGCCTCTTCGGGGTGCTGATCGTCGAGGACGCGGAGCCCCTCCCCTACACGCGCGACGCCGTCTGGGTGCTCGACGACTGGCGGCTCGGGCGCGACGGCGCGATCGATCCCAACTTCGTGACCCGCCACGACCTCATGCACGACGGGCGCTGGGGCAACGTCGTCACCGTGAACGGCCGCGTGCGGGAGACGCTCGCGGTGCGCCCCGGCGAGCGCCTCAGGCTCCGCCTCGTGAACACGGCGAACGGCCGCGTGTTCGCGCCCGACTTCTCCGCGCTCCCCGGCGCGCGGGTGATCGCCGTCGACGGGATGTACGCGGCGCGCCCGCTCGAACCGAAGGGCTTCGAGCTCTCACCGGGGAACCGTCTCGATCTCGACGTGACGATCCCGCCCGACGCCGTCGGCCGCACGTTCCAGATCGTCGACCGCTTCACCCGCGAGCCCTTTCCGCTTGCCGCGCTCTTCGTCACCGGCGACGCGGTCGCGACCCCGACGTTCGCGCCACCCGCGCGCGCCTTCGTCCCCGCGTGGACGCAGGCCCTCGCGGTGGAGCCCGCGCATACGTTCACGCTGAACGCGCAGCGTGGCGGCCCCTTCGGCATCGCCTGGACGCTGAACGGCGCGGCCTATGACGAGACCCGCGCAGCGGCCGCCGACCCGCACGACCACTCGCACCACGGCAGCGTGCCGCTCGCGCGCGACCGCTTCCAGCGCGTCCGCTTCGTGAACGCGTCGTTCCGCCTGCACCCGATGCACGTGCATGGCATGTTCTTCAAGGTGCTCGCCCGGAACGGCACCCCGGTCGACGAGCCGTATTGGCGCGACACGACCCTCGTCCACGCCGAGGAGACCGTCGACGTCGGCCTCGTCCCGCTCGACTCCGGCAAGTGGATGCTGCACTGCCACATCCTCGAGCACGCGGAGTCGGGCATGATGACCACGGTCGTCGTGCCCTAGGTCTCCACCGAACGAAGACTGCCGCACCGCCGCGTCCGGGTGGGGGTGGAGCGACGCTCCGCGGGGCAACGTCTCGCACACCCATCCCGCTCACGAAGCAAGTGTTCGCAGGGCCAGCGGTGCTCGCCAAAGCCCCGCGGAGCGTCGCTCCACCCCCACCACGAAGCGCCATCGCGCAAGGTGGGCACGGAGTAGCGGAGTCGAATGCACTATCCCTTATCTGGCGAACCGCGCAGAGGCCGGGGCTGGGGAGGCGTGGGGAGT
>JANNPN010000237.1:0-3624 GCA_031400185.1 Polyangiaceae bacterium | reverse complement strand
CGCGCCGGGGCCGCGCGTGGCGAAGCCGCGGCGCGAGATCGACGCGGCCGACGCGATCGCCGCGCTCCGCGAGGAAGGCGTTCACGACGGCATCGCGGCCTTCGGCCTCCCGGGCTCGAACCCGCCGAAGCCCGGCATCCTCGTGCCGGAGGGTTTCGTGCTGCCCGAAGGGTTCGTGCGTCACTATCAGAGCACCGACGACGGCCAGCAGCTTCCCGCGATCCTGATGTTCCATCCGGACTATGAGTTCCTGGACGAGCAGGGGCGCGTCGTGACGCTTCCGGACGACATGGTGGTGCCGCCCCGGCTCGCGCCGCCCGGCATCCCGACCGACAACCTGCTCGAAGTTCCGGCACGCCAGGGCGGCGAACCCATCCGTTGAGCCACGGCGAGCTCCGTCATTGAGCGACGCGCGGACCGTTTGGCGCGGGCGCCTCGCCGCCGCGACGGGTGTCGCGGCGTCGGCGCTGGCCTTCGCGCTTTATGCGCAGGCCGTGTGGCCCTGGATCGCGCTCGGATGGGTGGGCCTCGTGCCGTTCCTCGCCGTCCTCGATCGCGTCGACACCTTCGGACGCGCCGCGCTTCTCGGTGTCGGCATGGCCGTCGCGTTCGAGCTCGCGGTGTTCGGTTGGTTTGCCTTCGCGATCGCCGATTACGCCGGCACGAACGTGGGGGTCCCGGTGCTCGTGCTCGTCGCAGCGTCGCCGCTCCTGCAGCCGCAGTTCGTCGTGATGGCGCTAGCGCGCACCGCCGTCCGCCGCCGCGGCGCCGACCGCGTCGTCGCGACCATCCTCGTCACGGCGGCGTCGTACCTCGCGGCCGAGTCGCTGGTCCCCAAGCTCTTCGGCGACACGCTCGGATATCCCCTCGTCGGCGCGCCGTGGTTGCGGCAAGGCGCCGACCTGTCCGGCGTACCCGGCCTGACGTTCGTGCTCGTGCTCGTGAACGCCTGCGGAGCGGCCGCGCTCGGCGCGGCGCGTGCCGGCCGGGCTCGCGCGGACGTGGGTCGGATCGCGGGCCCGCTCGCGGCCGCTCTCACGCTCGTCGCGGTGCTCGCGGGGTACGGTGCATGGCGGGTTCGGACGCTCGCCCCCGATCCCGCCGTGCGCCCGATGACGGTTGCTCTCGTCCAGGCCGACCTCGGGCACTACGATCGGATGGCAGAGGAGATCGGCCGCTACGCCACCGTGCGGAGCATCATCGACGCGCACGTGGAGCTCTCGCGTCCCGTGCTCGCGCGCCGTGACCTCGGACTCCTCGTTTGGCCCGAGACCGTCTACCCGACGACGTTCGGCAAGCCAAAGAGCGACGCCGGCGCCGACTTCGATCGCGAGATCGTCGATTTCGTCGCGCGGTCAGGCGTGCCGCTGATGTTCGGGTCGTACGATACCGACGGCACCTCGGAGTTCAACGCGGCGTTCTTTCTCGCGCCGGACGCGGGCGCACCGCGCCCGTTTGCGGTGTATCGGAAGGCCCGGCTCTTTCCGTTGACCGAGCGCGTGCCGGCGTTTCTCGACGCACCGGCCGTCCGACGCCTGCTGCCGTGGCTCGGTAGCTGGGTCGCCGGCACGGGCACGCACGTCGTGCCGGTCGCCTTGCCGGATGGGACGACGATCCGCGTCGCACCGCTCATCTGTTACGACGTGCTCGACCCGGGCCTCGCGCGTGCCGCCGCGCGCGGCGGTGCCGACGTGATCATCACGCTCTCGAACGACTCCTGGTTCAGCATCGGCCCGGCCCCGGAGCTCCACCTGCAAGGTGCGATCTTTCGCAGCATCGAGACGCGCCGGCCGCAGGTGCGTGCCACCAACACCGGCATCTCGGCGGTCGTCGACGCAACCGGCGCCGTCGTCACGAGGACGCGCATGGACGAGCGCACGACCGTCGTCGCGTCGATCGTACCCGAGCGTCGCATCATGACGCTCGTCGTCCGCTTCGGCGAGTGGCTGAACCCCTGCGCGCTCGTCCTCACGGTCGCGATCCTGCTCGTGATGCGAGGCTCGCCGGCGTCGTCTCAGGGATCTCGCGGACGATTCTAAGGTTTCGCGTGAGTCGTCCTGCATCACCCATCACATGAGTGCCGATTCCCACGGGTTTGCAGTAGAAGACCTGCGTCGTCGTGGAGTTGGGTGCAAGCGCGAGGGGAGGAACTGCGAACGTGGGTCGAGTCGCGATCGTTGCACAGGTGGTGTGGTCGGTCGCGAGCATGCTGCGACACGCGATGCGCGCGTCGCGACGCGCTGCCTGGTCGGTATGCGAAAGTTGACAGCGCTCGTCGGCGCGGACTTGACGATCGACTGGGCACCAGGAAGGGAAACAGCCAGGCGCGTCGTGCTCCCACGGGTGGGGAGACCGACGGGACGACACGACGCGATGCGGAGACGCGAGTGAACTCCTTCAAGATTCTCCTCGCCGACAACCATACGCTCGTGCGCGCCGGCATCCGGGCGCTGCTCGAGCAGATTGCGAACGTCGTCGTGGTCGGCGAGGCGGCCGACGGGCGCGAGGCCATCAAGCTCGTCGACCAACACCGACCGAATCTCGTACTGATGGACATCACCATGCCGGTGATGAACGGCATCGAGGCGACGGCGCGCATCGTCAAGGAGTACCCACAGGTACGCGTCGTGATGCTGTCGGTGCACACCGACGAGGAATACGTGCTGCAAGCGCTGCGTGCCGGGGCGACCGGCTACCTCCTGAAGGACGCGGGGCGTGCGGAGCTCGAGCTCGCGGTCGCGGCGGTCGCGCGCGGCGAGACCTATCTCAGCCCCGCGGTGTCGCGTCACGTCGTCGGCGACTACTTCCGTCGCACCGCGACGAGCGCGGAAGGCCGGCTCGAGACGCTGACCCCGCGCCAGCGCGAGATTCTGCAGCTGATCGCCGAGGGCAAGTCGACGAAGGAGATCGCGAGCATCCTCAACGTCAGCGTGAAGACGGTGGAGACGCACCGCGCGCAGTTGATGGAGCGTCTCGACATCCATGACGTCGCCGGGCTCGTTCGCTACGCCATCCGCACCGGAGTCGTCACCGCCGACGATTGAAGGTGCCGACGGCGCGCGTGCTCGGGCTCGGCCGGACGACGCGCGTCGCGAACCTCCGCCGGCTGCCCCCGAACGATCGGGGAAACGTCGCAACCGTGCCGCCGCCGACGACCTCGGCTCGTTGACGACGATCTCGATGCGCTCTCCATCCTCGACCACCTGCTCCGTCACCCGCCGCTACCGCGTCCGACCGCCCACGAAGGGGCATCGCGCTCGGGGCTCGACCAGGCGCTCGTCGACGTTCGTCCTCGACGTCATGATGCCCGACCTCGACGGGTTGCAAGTCTCGCGTCCTGAACGCTCCGAGCGGATCCGCGCGGCATCGGCGGCAGGTGGGTCGGGGAGGGGCTCCAACAGTCGCCGGGTTCCCCCGGCGCCCAGCGCGTACTACCCCCGGTGCCTCGCTGTCTTCCGCACACGCGAGCTGCGGCTCCCCGGAGCTCTCCCTGACCCACCGCCGCCGATGCGTCGAAGCAAGGACCGATCGACGGCGCGCAGAGTCGCCGTCCCGAACCCGAGGGCCGCGAGAAGCCGAATGAGGATGCAGCAGGCGGGCGAGTCGGGGATGGCTTCGGGGAGC
>JANNPN010000186.1:0-40679 GCA_031400185.1 Polyangiaceae bacterium | reverse complement strand
GGCATCGGCGCCGCGGTCATCGCGATCATCGCGCGCAGCGTCTACAAGCTCACGAAGAGCTCCCTGGGAGTCGACCGTCTGCTCTGGGCGCTTTTTCTCGTTAGTGCCTTCGTGACGGCGTGGACCGAGTCCGAGCTCGTCTGGCTCTTCGTTCTCTGCGGCGTCGTCACGCTCTTGGCCCGTGGTCGCATGGGCACGTCCTCGGCCGTCGCGCTCGCGCCGTGGCCATGGCTCATCACCGGCCTTCACGGGCCCGCCCCCGACGCGAGCCTCTGGCATATCGCCTCTCTCTTCGCGGAAGCGGGAGCATTCATCTTCGGCAGTGGACTCGCGATCGTGCCCTTTCTGCATGGCGCCGTGGTGAACGAGCTGCAGTGGCTCACGGAACGCCAGTTCCTCGACGCGGTCGCCGTCGCGATGATCACGCCGGGTCCAGTCGTCATTACCGTCGCCTTCATCGGCTATCTCGTCGCGGGTCCCTTGGGCGCGACAGTCGCCGCCGTCGCCGTCTTCCTGCCATGTTACTTGCTGGTCGTCATACCGGCCCGCTACTTCCGGCGCTCCGTGCACGATCCACGCGTGAAGGCATTCGTCGACGGCGTCACCGCGGCCGCGGCGGGGGCGATTGCGGGCGCCGGCTTCGTGCTGGGCAGGCGGGCCGTCTTCGACCTCTGGACCGCGGCCATTTGTCTCGTCACCCTCGTCGTTCTGACGCGCGGAAAGGGCGTTTCGGAACCCGCCCTGATCGTCGGAGCGGGTCTCATAGGCATCGCCCTCGCCGCCCTCGGCTCGTAGTGTAGGATCAATGTGACTGCTCGCGGCAAGATCTGGTGTCTTCACACGGCATTCCTCCTCCACTGAGCGTGGCGGCTCACAAGCCTCCGCCAGTCGAGACGGCAATGCATCGAATCGTCGCACCCCAAGCGCGCGGATCTCGTCTTGACGCTGCGGCAAGCGCCAGATACTTCCGCGTCTGGTGCGTCGTCTCAGATCCTGCGTCGCCGTTTTGCTGCTGGTACCCTTCGTGGGGAGCGGGGCTTCATGGCTCGCCGCGCTGCATCTGATGACGCATGGCAACCATCACGTCGCGATGGACGCCACCGATGGGCGCATCGCCATCGTCCTCGAACACGGAATTGACGAGCACGATGACGACCACGCGCCGTTCTCGACGCACTCGCACACGACGGATGACGATCACGTCGTCGTGATCGCGAGCGCGGACGATGTCTCGGTCACCTCGGCGCGATTCGCGCCGAACGATGGCGGGCCCTCTGCAACGCTCGGTGTCGTCAGCACGTCACCGCCGCTCCGCCTCCTCACGCTGCGCCCGATCCGTTCCGGGGTCGGTCCACCCGTCCCATCCCGTTCCAGCATCCTCCGCATTTGAGATCGGCCTGAGGCCGTTCTCCGTCGTGCTGCCAGCCGTCCCGGCGCGGCAGCCGTGTCGTTCATGCTGGGGACGAGCGCTTCGCGCTCGGGGGATACTTGTTCATGGGTCGATCCGTCGTCGCGCTCGTGGCGTTGGCCGCCATCGGGTGCTTTCCACCGAAATCCATACGCAACGACGCGGCAGCGCGTCCGGCGCGCGCCGTCGTCGCTTCGGCGCTGGCGGCGGCGGTCGCGGAACCGCCGAGCACCGCTGAAGCGACGGCCGCGTTGACGCTGGCGGGCGCAACCGCGCTCGCGCTGCTGCACAATCCGGAGCTGTCGCAATTCTCCTGGCAGATTCGGGCCAACGAAGCCCGCACGCTCCAGGCCGGCCTCCGGCCCAATCCCGAAGCGCGCCTCTTGGTCGAGGACGTGCTCGGCACCGGCTCTTTCGAGGGCGTGCGAGAGGCGCAAGCCACGCTCGAGCTCGCGCAGACGATCGAGCTCGGCGGCAAACGGGCGGCACGCGTCGCCGTCGCTTCCGCGGCCGAACGGGTCTCGAGCCAGGAGTACGAGGTCAAGCGAGTCGAGGTCGCGGCCGAGGTCACGCTGCGATTCATCCGCGTGCTGGCGGCGCAGGAGATCGTCGCGCTCGCCGACACGAACGAGCGTCTCGCGACGAACACCGTGAGCGCCGTCGGGCGCCGCGTCGAGGCCGGCGTGGAATCGCCGCTCGCCACCAGTAAGGCTCGGGTCGAGCTCGCGCGGAGCCGCATCGCCGCGGAGCATGCGCAGCACGAGCTGACCACCGCCCGGCGCGAGCTCGCCGCGATGTGGGCGGACGACGACCCGCGCTTTGCACGCGCCGACGGTCCGTTGTTTCACCGCACGACCGTTCCGGACCATGCGAGCCTCGCCGCTCGCCTTGACGCCGCACCCGAAATCGCACGGCAGCTCTCCGAGCGCGCACTTCGGGCGGCGGAAGTTCGTCTCGCCGAGACCCGCCGCATCCCCGATCTCACGGTCGTCGGCGGTGTCCGTCGGCTCGAAGGTCCGGGCGACGAATCGTTCCTGTTCGGCGTCTCGGCGCCCCTTCCCGTGAGCGATCGCGGACAAGGCGCTCTCGCCGAAGCCCGGGCTCTCGTGGCGAAGAGCGAAGCGGCGGGGCGATCGACCGCGGTTCGGCTTCGGACGCTCGTGTTCACGGCCCACCAGGAGCTGCTGCACGCGGCGATCGCGCTCGACAGCTTGGATCACGAGATTCTGCCCGAGTCGCGGACGGCGCTCGGGCTCGCGCGGCGCGGCTTCGACGAAGGGCGGTTCTCGTACCTCGATCTCGTCGACGCACAGCGCACGCTCGTCACGGTCGAACGCGAGCGCATCGCGGCCGCGGAGTCCTACCATCAACTCGTGCTGCAGCTGGAACGCGCGCTGGGGACCTCGTTGCGGGGCGACGCCTCGCCGACGGTGACCCGGGAATGGAGTCACCGATGAATCGAATCACATTGACCTCCGCCGCCGTCGGGCTGCTGCTCCTGGCCCCGGGGTGCGAGACCGACCCGCAGGGACCGTCCCACGCCGAGGGACAAGGGCAGGAAACGGCCGCGGCTGCCGAGCCAGCCAAAGGTCCGCACGGTGGTCGCATCTTGCGCGCAGGCCCCTTCGCGGTGGAGGTGACGATCTTCGAGCGCGGCGTACCGCCGGAGTTTCGCGTCTTCGCGTACGACGACGACAAGCCGATCGATCCCGCCGAGGTGAAGCTCACGATCACCCTGCGCCGGTTCGGGGGCCGTGTCGACGCGATCGGCTTTGCCAAACGTGACGACTACCTCCTCGGCAACGTTACGATCGACGAGCCGCATTCGTTCGACGTCGAGGTTGCGGCCGAACACCGCGGTCGTACCGGACGCTGGACCTATCCATCGCCCGAAGGGCGGACCGACATGTCCCCGGCGGCGGTCGCGAGCTCGGAGATCGAAATCGAGACCGTCGGAACCGCCACCATCCGGTCGATCGTGCACGGCGCGGGCCGCATCGTGCCGAATGCGGAGCACGTCGCACACGTCGCGCCGCGCTACGCGGGCCTCGTCAAGGCAGTGCGCGCGAGCCTCGGCGACCAGGTGGCCGCGGGGCAAGTGCTCGCCGTCGTCGAGAACAACGACAGCCTGCAACCCTACGACCTGAAAGCCCCGATCGGCGGCACGATCGTGGCCAAAGACGTGCTCGTCGGTGAAATCGCTCGGGAAAGCGACGTCCTGTTCACCATCACGAACCTTCGCAGGGTCTGGGCGGATCTCCGCGTGCCGCCCACGGACGCCCACCGTGTGCGCGCGGGCCAAGCAGTGACGATTACGGGCACACAGCGCGACGACCAGCGGATGGATGGACGCGTCGTGTACGTCGCGCCCATTGGGACCGCCGACACGCAGACCATGCTCGTGCGCGCCGAGCTCTCCAACGCCGAAGGACGGTGGATTCCGGGACTCTACGTGACCGGGGAGATCGTCGTCGCCGAAGACGCGGTGCCGACCGCCGTCAAGGCCAGCGCCCTCCAAACGTATCGCGGTTGGGACGTCGTCTTTCTGAGTGACGGCGCGGTGTTCCAGGCCATGCCGGTCGAGCTCGGACGACGCGACGCCGAGTGGGCGGAGGTTCTCGCGGGCGTGACGGCCGGCCAGCGCTACGTCACCAAGAACAGCTTCATCGTGAAGGCCGACATCGGCAAGTCCGGCGCCGCGCACGACCACTGACGGGAGGGGCCATGCTCGAACGCATTCTCACGTTCTCGATCCATCGCCGCTGGGTCGTCCTCGCCGGCATCGCGGCGATGGCAATCTTCGGCGCCTACAACTACCAGCGCCTCCCGATCGACGCCGTCCCGGACATCACCAACGTCCAGGTACAGATCAACACGGAGGCCGCCGGCTATTCCCCGCTCGAGTCCGAGCAGCGGGTCACGTTCCCCATCGAGACCGCCATGGGCGGGCTGCCGGCGCTCGCCTACACCCGATCCCTTTCTCGCTACGCCTTGTCGCAGGTGACGGTCGTCTTCCACGACGGCACCGACATCTACTTCGCGCGTCAGCTCGTGAACGAGCGCCTTCAGGACGTGAAAAGCCGCCTGCCGCCCGGCATCGAGCCGGCAATGGGCCCGATCGCCACCGGCCTCGGGGAGATCTTCATGTTCACCGTCGAGAACGCGTCCGAAGATCCCGGCCAGCCCCCACTCTACTCGGCCAGCGACCTCCGCACCGCGCAGGACTGGGTCATTAAGCCGCGGCTTCGCATGGTGCCCGGTGTCGTCGACGTCAACTCGATCGGCGGTTTCGTGAAGCAGTACCACGTCACGCCCTATCCACATCGACTGGCGGCGTACGGCCTCGTGTTGGAGGACATCCTCGCCGGCCTCGCGCGCAACAACGCGAATGTCGGCGCCGGATACATCGAACGGAACGGGGAGCAGTATCTGATTCGCGTACCCGGACAGGTCACGGAGCTGGACGACATCCGCCGCATCGTGCTCGCGAGCCGTCACGGGACCCCGATCTTCGTGAGCGACGTGGCGGACGTGCTCCTCGGTGCTGAGCTGCGCAACGGCGCCGCGACGGAGGACGGGCGGGAGGTGGTGCTCGGAACGGTGTTCATGCTGATGGGCGAGAACAGCCGCACCGTCTCGCAACGGGTCGCCGCGGAGATGCGCGAGATCAATCAGGCGCTGCCGCCGGGGATGGTGGCGAAGACCGTTTACGATCGCACCAATCTCGTGAACGCGACGATCGAGACCGTCCGGACGAACCTCTTCGAGGGCGCGGTGCTGGTCGTCGTCGTGCTGTTCCTGTTGCTCGGCAACTTGCGCGCGGCCTTCGTCACGGCGCTCGTGATCCCGCTCGCGATGCTCTTCACGATCTCGGGCATGGTCGCGGGCAAGGTCAGCGGGAACCTCATGAGTCTCGGCGCCCTCGACTTCGGGCTCATCGTCGACGGCGCGGTGATCATCGTCGAGAACTGCGTCCGGCGGCTCGCCGAGGAGCAGCACCGTCTTGGCCGCTTGCTCACGCGCGAAGAGCGCTTCGCCGTGGTGCTCGACGCGTCGAAGGAGGTACGGCGCGCCACGATGTTCGGTGAGCTGATTATCATGGTCGTCTACCTGCCAATCCTCACGCTCACGGGCGTGGAGGGGAAAATGTTCTTTCCGATGGCGTTCACCGTCATCGTGGCCCTGCTGGGCGCGATGCTGCTGACCGTCACGTTCGTGCCCGCCGCCGTCGCCCTCGTGCTCACGGGCCGAGTGGCCGAGAAGGAGAATCCGGCCATGCGCGTGGCGCGCAATCTGTACGCGCCGGTGCTCCGGGCTGCGCTCCGCGCCCGCGTCGTCGTCGCGGCGGGGGCGGCCCTCCTCGTCCTCCTCGGGATCCTCCAGGCGACGCGCATGGGCAGCGAGTTCGTGCCGAGCCTCGACGAGGGCGACGTTGCCCTCCACGCGCTCCGCATTCCCGGCACGAGCCTGACGCAAGCGATCGAGATGCAGCACGTGCTCGAGCGGCGGATCAACGAGTTTCCCGAGGTCAGCCACGTTTTCGCAAAGATGGGCACCGCGGAGATCGCGACGGACCCCATGCCCCCAAGCGTCGCCGACGGCTTCGTCATCATGAAGCCTCGGGACGAGTGGCCGGATCCACGGAAGCCCAAGGAAGCCCTGGTTCGCGAGCTCGAGGAAGCGGTGCGACAGGTGCCGGGCAACAACTACGAGTTCACGCAACCCATTCAGATGCGCTTCAACGAGCTCATCGCGGGCGTCCGCAGCGACGTCGCCGTCAAGATTTTTGGCGATGACATGGAGATCCTACAGAGTCTTGGCAAGGCTGCAGAGAAGGTCCTCAAGACGATTGACGGCGCGTCCGACGTCAAAGTCGAGCAGACGACCGGATTGCCGCTACTGACGATCGAGCTCGACCGAAAGGCGATGGCACGGCACGGTCTCAACGCCGCCGACGTCCAAGACGTCGTCACGGTCGCGCTTGGCGGCAAGGTTGCCGGCGAGGTCTTCGAGGGCGACCGCCGCTTCGACATCGTGGTTCGCCTGCCCGAGCTACTCCGCCAGGACGTGAACGCCATCGGGCGGCTTCTCATTCCGTTGCCCGCGGCCGAGCGAGAATCGATGGGGATCATGCCCATCGCGAGCGGCCGTCACCTGATGGATAAAGAGGATGCGCAACGCCCCTACGTGCCCTTGTCGGCGGTCGCCCGCGTCTCAATCGCTCCTGGTCCGAACATGATCAATCGCGAGAACGGCAAGCGTCGCGTGGTTGTGACCGCCAACGTGCGCGGTCGGGATCTCGGGTCGTTCGTCGCTGACGCCCAAAAGCGGATGAAGGCCGACGTCACGCCGCCGCCGGGCTACTGGGTCTCGTGGGGTGGCCAATTCGAGCAGCTCATGTCGGCGAGCGCGCGCCTCCGGATCGTGGTGCCGGTGGCGTTCATTTCCATCTTCCTGCTGCTCTACGCGACGTTCGCATCTACGGAGGATGCCTTGCTCGTCTTCAGCGGCGTTCCGCTGGCGTTGACCGGTGGCATCGCGGCACTCGCGCTGCGGGGCATCCCGCTGTCGATCTCCGCCGCCGTCGGCTTCGTCGCGCTGTCAGGGGTGGCGGTCTTGAACGGTCTCGTGATGATCACGTTCATCAAGTCTCTTCGGGCCGACGGCATGGCGCTCGACGACGCGATCGTGACTGGCTCGCTCTCGCGTCTCCGTCCCGTGCTCATGACCGCCCTCGTCGCCGCGCTGGGGTTCGTGCCAATGGCCATCGCGACCGGCACCGGCGCGGAAGTGCAACGGCCCCTCGCCACCGTCGTCATCGGGGGCATCGTGTCGGCGACGCTGCTGACGCTCGTCGTGCTACCGGCGCTCTACCGGATGCTTCATGCAGCGGAACGCGCGGAGGTCCCACGGTGACCTGCGCCGGACGACGTCAACTCACCTACTCGAAACTCGGAGACGATATGATTTCTCACTAACTCCAACGGATCTCGATGGCGGCAGCGGCTACACTACCCCAGTTGGCCGTGGCGACCGTCGCCGTGGCCCATGGGATAAGCGAAGACCAGAAGGCCAGGATGCTCTCCGGCGGCTATCTGCAGTACGTCGTGCTGGGCGCGGAGCACATGCTGACGGGATACGACCATCTCCTGTTCCTCTTCGGAGTCGTGTTCTTCCTGAATACCTTTCAAGACGTCGCCAAGTTCGTGACGGTCTTCACCCTCGGCCATTGCATGACGCTGACCTTTGCCACGTTTCTTGGCATCACGTTGAACTACTACCTCATCGATGCGATCATCGCGGTCAGCGTCATCTACAAAGGCTTCGACAACAACGGCGGCTTTCCGAAGTATCTGGGAATGAAGTCGCCGAGCGTTCTGGCCATGGTCTTCGGGTTCGGTCTCCTGCACGGATTCGGCCTCTCGACCCGCCTACAGCAATTGCCCCTCGGTGAGGACTCGCTCGGGATGCTGTTCAGAATCCTGAGCTTCAACCTCGGTGTCGAGATCGGCCAAGTTGCGGCACTGTCGCTCATGGTCTTCTTCCTGGCGGCGTGGCGACAAAGACCCTCCTTCAGTCGCTTGAGCTTCGCCGCGAACTCGCTCCTCATGTTCGCCGGTGCGTACCTGTTTTTCATGCAGATGCATGGGTATTGGCATGATTCAGATCCGGACAGCTTCCGATTTCCCGTAGAAGAGCATCGTCACGTGCATGACGATTTGACGATTGACAAGACAAAGGAGGATTCTGGTCGTGACAACTTGGAATAAGGCTATCGTGGTCGCCGCCCTATTGGTCATTTCATCTGCCGGCTTGGCTTCCGCCGGCGAAGGCTCGAGCTGCCATTTTCATGGAAGCAAGCCCGCATCGGAGTCGATCGTGCTGGGGTGCGCTGAGAAGGAGAAGACGCGCTTGATCGGGAAAGGCAGTATCGCCTCCACGTGGAAAACTGTCCCCCACAAGTCGATCGAGCAAGTGGAAGGCAAGAACGGCAAGGAGTGGAAGGTCACGTTCGTCGACCCGACCAGCGCCGACAAAGACAAGGCGAATCTGTACATGTTCTTTTCGATCGTCGGCAATTTCATCGCGGCGAACTTCACCGGGAAGTAGGCGACGATGTGCCGCGAGGTGTGCCGCGCCCATCGGACGATAGCGAGGGGTAGGCGGGCATGACCTCTCGTGGGGCTGCATCGTCGTTGCCAGCCTGGACGGGCGCCCTCTACGGACTCGCGGCCGCCGCGTCGTTCGGCGCGAGCACTCCGCTCGCGAAGCTTCTTCTCGACGACGTCACCCCGGTGATGCTGGCAAGCCTCCTCTACCTCGGAGCGGGGGTGGCGCTTACGATCGCAGTGGCGGCGCGTGGCGACACGCGGGAGGCGGATCTCTCGGTCGCTGATGCGCCGTCACTGCTCGTGCTGATTGTGACGGGTGGGGTGCTCGGTCCCGTCCTGATGTTGATGGGACTCCAGAGAGTGTCGGGGGTAGCGGGGGCGCTGCTGCTCAACCTGGAGGCTCCGCTCACGATGCTTCTCGCAGTGGCGCTTTTCGGCGAGCATTTGGGTCGGCGAGACGCATGGGCGGCAGGCTTCATCCTCGGCGGCGGCATTCTGCTGGCAGGATCGCCGAGCGCCCTCACAGTAGAGCCCCTCGGCGCACTTCTGCTTGCGAGCGCTTGTGCGAGCTGGGCCATAGACAACAACGTCACGCAGCGCCTGGCCTTGAAAGACCCCCTTCGGCTCGTACGCATCAAGGCGCTCGGAGCCGGCATCGGCACCCTGGCCCTCGCGATCGCGGTCGGCGCCTCACTTCCCTCGGCTGCCGCCATCGCGGCCGCGCTCGTGCTCGGCGCGGTCAGCTACGGGGCGAGCATCGTGCTGGACGCCTACGCATTGCGACTCGTCGGAGCCGCTCGCGAGGCAGCGTTCTTCGCCACCGCGCCGTTCTTCGGCGCAGCGCTCGCCCTGCCCGTTCTCGGAGATCGGCTCAGCACGAGCGACCTCCTCGCCGGATTGCTCATGGCGGTTGGCGTTGCCTTGCTTCTCCGTAGCCGTCACGGGCATCTCCACGTGCATGGTGCTGTCACGCACGAGCACCTGCACGAGCACGATGAGCACCATGGCCACGCGCACGACGAACCCGTGCAACCCGGTGAGCGGCACAGTCACGTCCACACTCACGAGCGACTCGGGCACGATCATCCTCACGTCTCCGATGCGCATCACCGGCATCGGCATCCGAAGTGATCGCGGTCATTCACGCGTCAGCCCGCCGCTGATAGTCCATGTGCCACGCGACCGCTCGTGGATGAGACCTCGTCGCTTCGAGGCATCTTCGTCGAGGCGGCCCCGACGGGCGCAGTATCCCTGAAACCATACCGATGGCCCCGCGACACTGTGTCGCATACCGCTCGGGATCCCCCACGGCTATGACACCACGCTGCGCTCGAAATCATCCACGCTCTCTGGGAGAAATCATGCGGGAACCATGCCCGAAGCGGCCACGCTCACGACCGGAACGACGTGCATTGCCCACGTCTGGCCCCGGCGCCACTCGTCGCGTCCGAAGCATCGTGGGAGCATGCGCCGTCGGGCTCGTGGCCGTAGTGATGCTCGCTGGCATCACGGGCGCCGAGGTAACGCGGCAGCCGAGTGCGCATAGCGGAGAGGACGTCTTGTTGCTGGCCTCGACGGTCGACGGCGGCGGCGCGCTTGCGATCAACTACGACTTCTCGGGGCCCGTGCTTCTCACGTTGGACGTCATCGCGGGCGACCTTGCCCGTTTCAGCGCGATCGATCCGTTCTTCCAGATTCAGGAAGCGGATGATCCAACCGGGTCGCTCTATCGCATTGACGATGGGGTGGAGGTTACCTTCGAGCTGGTGGCGATCGATCCGGCCGTCGCGGTGCGCCTGAAGGGGGTGAACCTCCTCGAGGCGGGAGACTCAGTCGCGATCGGCACGATGCCCGGTCTCCACGCGGACCCTCAGTGGCAGCTCACCGTCCCCGTGGGAGACGTCGGTTGCCATCAGGTGACGTTTCGTTTGGTGACGTCGGCGTCGTCGTATGCGTCATCGGAACCGTACACCCTGACGCTCACCAACGATCCCCAGCGCGCGTGCGACGGCACACCCGTCTGTGGCGATGCCGACGGCAACGGTGTGCACTCCGTCGCGGACGGGGTGAACGTCCTGAGGGCCGCGGCGGAGCTGAGCAGCAGTTGCGTGCCGGCCGTCTGCGATGTCGACGGCAACGGTGCGGTAAGCGTTGCCGATGGGGTGAATGTGCTGCGCGCGGCCGCCGGACTCTCAGCTACCCTGACGTGCGCGGAGCTGTGAGCCGGTTGCCCAGTCGGCCGTATCCGAGGACCACCGCGCCCCTGATCGCCCTTCTCGGCTTCTGGTGGATGTACGCGCTGGCGGCTCCGAGGACGACATCCGCCTGCGACGTCTGCGCGGTCTACACGGCGACCGAGATGCTGGAAAACCGGAGTGGATTTCGGATCGGGGTCGCCGAGCAGTACAGCCGGTTCTCCACGCGAATTCCGGACGCCGCCGGCGAGCTCGAGGACGCGGGCGAGTATCTCAAAGGGTCGACGACTCAAGTCCTCGTCGGATGGGATCCGCGCCCCCTCTTTGGTTTCCAGCTCACGATGCCGGTCATCACGCGCTCGTACCGGCGGATCGAGGACGGTGTCCTCGTCGGGGACCGCATCCAGGACGGCGTGCGCGTTCGGGGCAACGAAACCGGCATCGGGGACATGTCCTTGCTGGCGATCCTCCGGCCGTGGTCGTGGACGAACGAGCACAGCGTGCTGCGGTTCTCGCTCTTGACGGGGCTGAAGTTTCCGACCGGCGACTCCTCACGCTTGCGCGAAGAGAAAGAAAATCGCGCGCGGGCGCAGGGCACTGCCGTAGGGGCAGTGACCCTCCCCGCGTCGGACGGCCGAGCGCGTGTCATCCAGGCCGATCACATCCCGGCGGGGAGCCCGACGGGCATCAATGGCCACGATCTCGCGTTGGGCTCAGGCTCATGGGACGGGGTGTTCGGACTCTCGGCGTATGGCAGCTTCGATCGAGCATTTCTCACGACGAGCGCGCAATACTCACTCCGCGACGAAGGCCGGTTCGGATACCAATACGGCAACGAGGTGAACTGGTTCGCGACGCTGGGAGGATATGTTCTTCTCCGGCACGATGCGACGTTGGCGCTCCAGCTCGTCACGAGCGGAAGCTATCAGCGGCCCGACACGCTCGATGGGACCAGCACGGCGGCCGAAGGCGAAGACGCCGCGTCGCGGCTCTGGGTGTTCGTGGGTCCCGGCATGACCTTCACCTGGGGCACGTCGTTGGCGATGGAGATCGCGGGCGACCTCCCCGTGAAACATCGCGACGCCGGCCTGATTCCCGAGTACCGCATTCGAGGTGGGCTAACGTACCGGTTTTGATCGGTGCCGCGACCACGGGTGCCGCAGTCATCGACGTGGCTCGTTGCGTCCGAGACCAGGATGACCCACCCGTGCGGCTGACGCTTTGGCGAACGAACGGATCATCTGTCAGCGACCATCTTTCTGAGGAGGGCGTCGCCAGAAGGCCCTCATCGCCCACGTTCTGCGTCGCATCCGATCGTTCGGCCGCATGCTTGCGACTGCGGCGCGCCGCCCGAGGCCGCAGTCCCGGGCATGCGGACGGCCCCGCCCACGCCCGTTTTTCCTGCGGCGCTCCCGTCATAAGATCGCGGCACGCGCCTTGCGAACCGGGAGCACGACATGCCTTTCGTCGGATTCGTGATCGCCATGATGATGTTCTTCCACTTCAAACGGCACTGGCACGGCGGCTGGGATCGCGTCGGCGACCGCGGGGACCGACGGGAGCAGCGCGTGCGCGCGCGCGAGGAGCGCCGCGCGCGCCACCGCGCCCGTCATGCCTGGGGCTGCGGCTTTCCGACCGCGGCCTCCGATCCCGAGCAGTCCGCCGACGAGACGGAGGCCGAGGCGCGAGGCCGGGCGGGGTCCGCCGCCGACACGACGCGCCGATCCCCCGAGGAGGAAGCGCGCCGCCGGGCCCGCCGGCGCGCGGCCGCCGAGGCCGCCTTCTATGGCCATCTCGTCACCTATTTCGCGGTGATGGCGCTCCTTGCCTTCATCAACCTGTTCACCGGCGGCGGGCCCTGGTTTCTTTGGCCGGCGTTCGGCTGGGGGATCGGCATCTTCTCGCACTTCATGTCGCTCTTCGGCTCGCGCCTCGTCCGCGAGCGCTTTTTCGAGCCCGCGCTCGAGCGCGAGCTCCGCCGCGAGCGCGTCGTCATGCAAACCGAGAAGCAGGCGTCGATCGACGAGCTCTCCTCGACGATCGCGCACGAGATCCGGAACCCGATCGCCGCCGCGAAGAGCCTCGTCCAGCAGATGGGCGAGGATCCCCAGTCGGTCGAGAACGTCGAGTACGCGCGGGTTGCGCTGGAAGAGCTCGACCGCGTCGAGCGCCGCATCTCGCACCTCCTCAAGTACGCCAAGGAGGAGGACTACGAGATGGCGCTCGTGAACGTCGCGACGGTCGTCGACTCGGCGCTCACGCAGATGCGGGCCAAGCTCGACGCCGCCAAGGTGCAGGTGACGCGCAACTACATCGCGGGCCCGACCGTCGAGGCCGACGCCGAGAAGCTCCGCCAGGTGTTCGTGAACGTCGTCGACAACGCGATCGACGCGCTCGGCGGCGTCAGCGAAAACCGTCGCCTCGAGCTCTTCCTCGAGAACGGCGGCCGCCAGGCGACCATCCGCCTGCGCGACAACGGCTGCGGGATCGCTCCCGAGCAGCTCGCCCACATCTTCAACCCGTTCTTCAGCACGAAGGAGACCGGAACGGGGCTCGGCATGGCGATCTCGCGGAAGATCGTCGAGGCCCACGAAGGCACGATCGAGGCGACGAGCACGGTCGGCCGCGGCACCGAGTTCGTGATCGTCCTCCCGCTCCCGGGACCACAGACATGACCGCGCGCGTGCTCGTCGTCGACGACGAGAAGGCGATGCTGCTGGCGCTCCGCGGCGTGCTCGGCCGTGAGGGCTATCAGGTCGAGACCGCGTCGTCGGGCGAGGAAGGGAAACGCCTCGTCGAGACCGGCGACTTCCACGTGGTCGTGACCGACCTCAGCATGCGCGGCGTGACCGGGATGGACCTGCTCGAGCACTGCCGCCGCGTCGACCCCGACCTCGGCGTCATCATGGTGACCGCCCACGGGTCCGAGAAGATCGCGGTGCAGGCGATGAAGCTCGGCGCGGCCGACTACGTCCCGAAGCCGTTCGACAACGACGAGCTCCGGGTGATCGTCCGCCGCGCGGTCGCCCATGCCCAGCTCCGACGCGAGCACGGCCGCCTGCTCGCGCAGGTGCAGCGCACGTACGGCTTCGAACAGATCGTCGGCAGCGCGCCCGCGATGCGGCGGCTCTTCGACGTCATCGAGAGGGTCGCCGACACCGACGTGACCGTGCTGATCCGGGGAGAGAGCGGCACCGGCAAGGAGCTCGTCGCGAACGCCCTGCACTACCGAAGCCCGCGCAGAGCGCGCGCGTTGATAAAAATGAACTGCGCCGCCCTCAACCGCGACCTCGTCGAGAGCGAGCTCTTCGGCCACGAGCGCGGCGCGTTCACGGGCGCGGTCGCGCGCCGCGAAGGCAAGTTCGAGGCGGCGGACGGCGGGACGCTCTTCCTCGACGAGGTCGGCGACATGCCGCTCGAGACCCAGGCAAAGCTGCTGCGCGCGATCCAGGAGAAGGAGATCGAGCGCGTCGGCGGCAACACGGCCTTGAAGATCGACGTGCGTCTGCTCGCGGCGACCAACCACGACCTCGAGGCGGCCGTGCAGGCCGGCCGCTTCCGCGAGGACCTCTACTATCGCCTCCGGGTCGTCGAGATACCGATCCCGCCGCTCCGCGACCGCGCCGAGGACGTGCCGCTGCTCGTCGAGCGCTTCCTCGCCGACGCCGCCGCGCGCTTCCAGCGCCCGCCGAAGCCGCTCGCCGAGGGTGCGCTCCGCGCCTGCCTCACGCACGAATGGAAGGGCAACGTGCGCGAGCTCAAGTCGGCCGTCGAGCAGGCGCTGCTGCTGGCACCGGGCGACGTCATCACGGTGGGCGACCTCTTCCCTGGTGGGACCGGAGACGGGGACGCGGCCATGGACGGCCCGCCAGCGCCGATCGACGGCGCCGCGGCGGCGATCGGCCGCACCGAGCCCGGCTCGTTTCGCGCCGCCAAAGAGCGCGCCGTCGTCCGTTTCGAGCGCGAGTTCCTCCTCCAAGCGCTCCGCCGCCACGACGGCAACATCACCAAGGCCGCCGAGGAGATCGGCATGTACCGCCAGAATCTCCAGCAAAAGATGCGCGAGCTCGGGATCACGGGCCGCGACGACGCCGAGTAAACGGCGACCACACAGAAGGGAGAACCACGATGCGAATCTTCGCTCGGATGTACAACCTCGTCCGCGGAACGGTGGCGCGCTGGATCCACCGCCGCGAGCACCGCAACCCGGAGGCCGTCTACGAGAGCGCGATCCAGGAACGGCGCGAGCACTACGCGACGCTCCGAAGCGCCGCCGCCGGCGTGCTCTATCTTCGGAGCAAGCTCACCAAGGAGCTCCACCTCGCGACCAAGGAGCTCACCCGCACGCGCGCGCAGCTCGACGTCGCGGTCGACCAGGACGACGACGTCGCGGCGCTGGCGCTGATCGGCCGCCGCGACGCCCTCACCGCGGAGGTCGAGCGGCTCACCGCGGAGCTCGCCGAGCTCACGCAGGAAGCCGAGACGGCGAAGCAGAACCTGATCACGTTCCAGAGCGACATCGCGCGCCTCAAGGACGAGAAGGTCCGCATGCTGGCGCGGCTCGCGAGCGCCAAGGCGCGCCTCCGGTTCCAGGAGACGCTCGCCGGCCTCGCCCCGGACGCCGACATCCGCGCACTCGAAAGCGTCCGCGAGCACGTCGAGCGGCTCGTCGAGGAGACCAAGATCCAGCGCGACCTCGGCGACGGCGCGCTCGAGCGGAAGCTCGATCGCATCCGTGCGACCGAGGCCGACGCCGGGCGCCGGGCGCAGCTCGACGAGCTGAAGCGGGCGCGAGGACGGGTGCATCTGCCGATGGTCATTCCTAGTCGCGAGAAGGTGGCCGTCGAGCGCCCTGCTGCGATGTAGCCGGTCGCGTCAGCCGGACCTTTCAAAGACCGCGAGCGTAGGGGTGGCCTAGGCGACGGGACTCATGATCTTCGCGGATTGCGATGCGGAATACCGTCGGCTCGATCAGGCTAGCAAGCGGCAAGCCCCGCGTTGTACGCCAATCGTTGCACCTCCGCCGGCGTCCATGCGATCCGGCGCGTCGGCACCTGGCTTCCGTCCGGCGGGACCCAGACGTCGCCGGCGACGTCGGCGCCGCCGAGGCGTGCATAGAAGCGGCGAGCGTCTTCGTTCTGCTCGACGACCCAGAGGTACAGGCCCGTGCCGGGGTGCGTCTCGGCGCACCACTTCGCCACCGTGGCAACGAGACGCGCGCCCGTCCCGACGCTCTGCCTTGCGCTCCGAACGTGGAGGTTGTCGAGCTGGGTCCCGAAGCGCTCGTCGTCGACGCCGAAGGCGCAGGCGAAGCCGACCACGTGTTCGCCGTCCGCCGCGACCACGACGTGCTGGTTCGGGGCCGGCGTCCCGAGACGCTCGTGCCACACCGCCCGGCGCTCACCCAGGATGTCGCCGTCGAGATAGGCGTCGGTGAGCGCACCGCGATACGTCGCCTGCCAGCTCGCCGCGTGGATCGCGGCGATGGCTTCCGCGTCGGCGCGGACGGCCGGCCGCAGCACGAAACCGCTCATCCCTGGCCGCCGCCCTGGGGATGCACGGGAAGACCATCGGCGGGTCGCATCCACGCGACGCCCTCGGCGGACCATGCGTGATACGTCGGCGGCAACGCCTCGGGGTCGTCGCAACTCGTCGTCGTGACGTCCACCTCGCCGGGACGTCTCGCGTGCGCGTAGGTGAGCGGCGTGCCGCACGACCCGCAGAACGTCCGAGTAACGGGCGGCGTGGAGTGAAACGCCGACGGTGTCCCGCGAACCACGGCGAAGTCCTGCGCGGCGAAGGTGAGCCAGGCGACGACGGGCGAGCCGGCGGCGCGCCGGCACGTCCGGCAATGGCAGAGCATCGACACCGCCGGGGCGCCCGTGGCGCTCCACCGAACGGCGCCGCAGAGACAGCCGCCCTCGATCGTCATAGGTCTTGGGTACGCGCCGGACGGACCCGACTCAAGCCACCGTCCTTGTTTCACCCCCCGCGAGCACGATACGCGCAACGCTGATCATGCCGTCGCGCTCCCGTTCCAGGTTCGCGGTCGTGGTGCTCACGACACTCGCGGCGGCCCTCGCGGGCTGCCGTCGCGACCCCGCGCCGGACATCGGCAAGACCGCGAAGGCGGAGCGTGCGCGCATCGAGCGTCTCGTCGTCGCGACCGGCACGATCGAGCCCGAAAAGAAGGTCGAGGTCCGTCCGCGCATCTCGGGGATCGTCGAGAAGGTCCACGTCGACGACGGCGACGTGGTCGAGGAGAGCCGGCTCCTGATCGAGATCGACCGCGAGCTGCTGGAGGCACAGGCGGCCGAGGCACGTTCGCGGCTCGACGCGTCGAAGGTCGAGCAGCGCTATGCCGAGCGCGACCGCGTTCGCGCCGCCGATCTCGTCCGCGGCGGCACCGTCTCGACCCAGGAGCACGAGCGCGCCGACGCGCGCTGCGAGACCGCGACGGCCGCGGTCGCGCGCGACCAGGCGGCGGTCGACTCGCTCGCGGTCGAGCTCAAGTACACCCGCGTCCTGGCGCCCATGCACGGGACGATCCTCGACGTGCCGGTCGAGGTCGGCGACGCGGTGTCCGCGGTCACGACCGTGACGGGCGGCACCCTCCTCCTCGTGATCGCCGACCCCGACCCCCTGCATCTCAAGGGCCTGGTCGACGAGAACGAGGTCGCGCACGTGAAGGTCGGTCAGCCGGCGCGTCTCCGGACCGAGGCCTATGCGGCCCGGACGTTCACCGGCGAGGTCAGGCACATCGCGCCGCTCGGCCAGCGCCAGCAGAACGTGACCTACTTCGAGGTCGAGGTACTGGTGACCGACCCCGATGCGCGGCTCCTCCGCCCTCTCATGTCGGCCGACGCCGACGTCGTGACCGAGACCGTCGACGACGCGCTCGTCGTGCCGGAAGCGGCGCTCGTGTTCGAGGGCGACGAGATCTTGGTCGAGCGCGTGGTCCGCGCGAGCGTGCCGGCGCTCGAGCGCCGGCCGGTCGAGGTCGGGATCGTCGCCGGCAACCGGGCACAGATCCTCACGGGCATCGACGCCGGCGACGAGGTACGCCTCCGGTGACGGCGCCGGCCGTTGGCGCCACCACCGTGCCGGTAATCGCTCTTGCCGGCATCACCAAGACCTACGCGAGCGGCCGGGTCTTCGTGGAGGCGCTCCGCGGCATCGACCTGGCCATCGCGCCGGGCGAGCTGGTCGGCATCACGGGACCGTCGGGGTCGGGAAAAACGACCCTCATGGAGATCCTCGGGTGCCTCCTGCAGCCCACCGCGGGAACGTATCGCTTCAAGGGACGCCCGGTTGAGGCCATTTCTCCGGACGGGCTCGCGCGTCTCCGCGGCGAGGAGATCGGCTTCGTCTTCCAGGCGTTCAACCTGCTGCCGCGTCTCACCGCGGCCGAGAACGTCGAGCTCCCGCTCAGCTATCGCCGCGTACCCGTGCGCGAGCGGCGCGCGCGGGCCACCGATGCGCTCGCGCGAGTCGGGCTCGCCGCGCGGGCACGCCACCAACCCGCCGAGCTGTCGGGCGGCGAGCGCCAGCGGGTCGCGATCGCGCGGGCGCTCGTCGGCCGGCCGAGCCTCATCCTCGCCGACGAGCCGACCGGCAACCTCGACTCACGGACGGGCCACGAGATCCTGACGCTGCTGCGCACGCTCCACGCCGAGGGCAACACGGTCGTGCTCGTGACCCACGACCCCCGGATCGCCGACGAGGTCGAGCGCACGATCGCGATCCACGACGGCCGCGTCGAGCACGACCGCGCGCGGGTGTGATCGATGCACTTCCGTGAGGCGCTCGCCCAGGCGCTCCGCACACTTCGCACCGAGCGGCTGCGGAGTTTCCTCACGCTCTTCGGCGTCGTCTGGGGGACGGCGTCGGTCGTGTTCCTGCTGTCCTGGGGGATCGGCGTCCAGCGCATGCTCGAGGCGGGCCTTTCGCGGGCCGGCCGGAACCTGGTCATGGCCTGGCCGGGGAAGATCGGCGAGGACTACACCCCCGCCGGCGACCGCCGCGATCTCTGGTTCACCCGCCGCGACGTCGACGAGGTCCGCCGGCGCGTGCGCCTGGCCGAGAAGGTGATCGGCGAAGGGCGGTTCTGGGGGCCGATCGCGCACGGCCAGACGACGCTCTCGACCGACGTCCGTGGCGTCGAGCCGGGGAGCATGGACATACACGGCAGCGTGATCGCCGCCGGCCGGCCGATCCTCGCGGGCGACCTCGCGGCGCGGCGGCGCGTGGTCGTGCTCGGCGACCGCGTGCGGCGGCAACTGCTCGGCGCGAGCGGCGGCGTCGGCGCGAACGTGCGCATCCGCGGGCAGTCGTTCACGGTGGTCGGCGTCTTCGCCCGCGTCGGGAGCCAGCTCTGGCGCGACAACGGCGCCGAGATGGACGACCAGGCGTGGATCCCGCTCACCACGTTCTTCGCGCTCGACCCGCGCCCGGGAAAGGACGACGACGTCGTCGACCGCATCCTGCTCAGGGTGGCACGCCGCCAGGACTACGAGCCGCTCAAGCGAGAGCTCCGGACCGTGCTCGCCGAATCGCTGCGCTTCGCCCCGACCGACGAGGAAGCGATCAAGACGGCGAGCCCGATCGATCTGCTGAGCAAGCTCCCCGTCGACCAGACGACGGGCCTGCTGCTGATCCTCGGCGGCGCGACGCTCGTCATCGGCGGCATCGGCATCCTCACCATGATGCTCGACGCGGTCCAGGAGCGCCGGCAGGAGATCGGCGTCCGGCTTGCGGTCGGCGCGCGCCGCCGCGACGTCGTGTGGCAGTTCTTCCTGGAGACGTTCCTCATCACGAGCCTCGGCGGTCTCGTCGGGGTCGCAATCGGGGTCGGCGGGGCGCTCGGGCTCGGTAGCCTGGATGTGCCGGACCTGATCCCGGTGCCGGTGCTGCAAGGATGGATCATCGCGCTCGCCCTCGGCGTGATGACGAGTGTCGGGCTCGCGGCAGGCCTCGTGCCCGCGTGGCGCGCCGCGCGGGTCGACCCGTCGGTGACGCTCCGGACGGAATGACGTGAGCACCGCCGACCTCTTCCGCGAGAGCCTCCGCAGCCTCCGCGCGCACGCGCTCCGCTTCACGCTCACCGGGCTCGGCATGGTGTGGGGTGTCGCGATGCTCGTGTTCCTGCTGGCGGCCGTCGACGGCTTCGAGGCGAACTTCGACCGCCAGCTCGACAAGATCGGCCAGCGCGCCGTGTTCCTCTTCCCCGGGACCGTGAGCCGCGCGACCGTCGGGCAGCGCGATGCGCGTCCGGTCCAGATCGAGAACGCCGACCTCGACCGGCTCGTGGCGCTCGAAGGCATCACGCGGGCCGCGGCGCACGTACCGATCGGCGCCCGCCTGCTCCGCGCCGCCGGCCGTTCGAAGCTCGTGTGGACCTACGCAGTGTCGCCGGCGGCCCTCGAGATCCGCGGCTTCGAGGTCGCGAACGGCCGGGGGCTCGGCCCACGCGACGTCGCGACCGACGCGCGCGTCGTGTTCCTCGGCGCGACGGTCGCGGTGCGCCTGTTCGGCGGCCGCGACGCCGTCGGCCGCACGGTGCACATCGACGGCCTGCCCTTCACCGTCGTCGGCGTGTCGGTGCCGAAGCGCGAGCAGATCCTCTACATCGGCCCCGCCGACGACGAGATGGCGCTGATCCCGATCACGACCGCGCAGCGCCGTTTCCTCCGCGACGACATCGTGTCGCAGCTGGTCTTCGAGCCGACGTCGCGCGCGGGAAGCTGGGCCGCCACGACCGACGCCCGCGGCCTGCTCGGCTTCCATCACGCCTTCCTTCCCGAGGACCGCGGTGCGATCGACGACTTCAACCTCGAGGAGGTGCGCCAACTCGTGGCGCCGCTCTACCTCGGCGTCCGCGTCTTTCTGATGGCGGCGAGCCTCATCACGCTCTGCGTCGGCGCCGTCGGCGTCATGAACATCATGCTGGTCGTCGTCCGGGAGCGCACGCGGGAGATCGGCCTGCGCAAATCGGTCGGCGGCTCGAACCGCGCGATCTTCGCGCAGTTCCTGACCGAGACCGTGCTCGTGTGCGTCGCCGCCGGCACGGCGGGCGCGCTGTTCGGCGTGCTCGGCGTCTCGGCCTGGGCGAGCGTCGTCGGCGCGGGCTCGGTCGTGAACGCCCCCCCGCTGCTCCAGCCGAGCCGGGTCGTGCTGGTGCTGCTGTCGCTCGTCGGCATCGGCGTCGCGGCGGGGGTCCTGCCGGCGGCGCGTGCCGCACGCGTCGACCCGGCGGTGTCGCTGCGGGCGGTGTGAGCGCGACCGTCAGTCCAGCAGGCCGAAGAGCTTCGCGAGCCGTCCGGTACGGCGCGCGGCGTCGAGGCGATCGAGGCCCGCGTCGAGATCGCTCGCCGAGCCGGCGCGGATCGTGATCGTGACCGTCCCACCTTCGAGCGCGGCCGGCGGCGCGATCCCAACACCGCGGCCGAGGTCGAGGGCACGCACCTCGGCAGCGAACGCCTGCTCGCGCGCGACGAGGCGCGGATAGCGGAGACGGCGGAGCGCCTCCTTCCAGCGCTTCAACCGGTCGGGGGCCGAGCCGCGCGCGCCGAGCGCCGTCGCGAGCGCCGGCGCGGCGAGCACCGACGCCGGCCGGACCCCGTCCCGCGCCGCGATGTCGTCGAGCCAGTCGAGGATGTCGGTCAGGTGCTGCGGGCTCGGGCGGAGCGCGGCGACGGCCGTCGCGAGCGCCGCGCGCTCGTCGTCGTTCCAGCGCGCGGTGCGCGCGGCGACGACATCCTCACGCCGCATGGCATTCCCCCGCCCGCGCGAGGAGCCGATAGCGCGCGGCCTCGTCGGTCCGGCCCCGCCGCGCCGCTCCCTGTGCGAGCACCCCACACTTGGCGGCGAGCACCCCGATGACCGCCGCACGCTCGTCCGCACGGAGGTCCGTCGTCGCGAGGAGCTTCACGAGCGCCGCGATCCGGAAACGATCGAGACCCCACGTCGAGCGCGAGAGCTGGTCGGCGTGGCCGCCGCGCTTCACGACGAGGGGCGCGTCGACGAGGCCGACCGGCTCGCGGAGCGCGATCCGGAGCCAGAGCTCGTAGTCCTCGCACACGGTGAAGGTCGAATCGAAGCCGCCGAGCTCGTCGTAGAGATCGCGCCGGATCGCGACCGCCGACGGGCTCACGAGGCAGCGCTCGAGGCAGCGCGGGAAGAGGCGCTCCTCCTTCCGATGCCACGCGCGCGGGTTGCGATGGCGGCCCTGGTCGATCCAGCGCTCGCCCGTCTGGGCGATGCGGTACGACGGGTGCTCGGCGAGCCAGGCCATCTGCACCGCGAGCTTCGTCGGCTCCCAGAGGTCGTCGGAGTCGAGAAACGCGAGCCACGCGCCGGCGCTTGCGGCGGCGCCGGCGTTGCGCGCCGCCGCGACCCCGTGCGGCGGAAGGCGCAGCACGCGCGAGCCGACGGGCGCGTCGGCGAGCATCGCTTCGGCGGCGTCTGCCGAGCCGTCGCCCGACCCGTCGTCGACGACGATGAGCGCGAAATCGCGGTGCGTCTGCGCGAGCACCGACCGCACCGCCTCAACGACCAGCGAGGCCCGGTCGCGCACCGGGATGACGACGGCGACGGCCGGAGTCATGTCGGACGGGCCGGCGGGACGAGAGGACGGGCCGGCGGGACGAGAGGACGCGCCGGCGGGACGAGAGGACGCGCTGGCGGGACGACAGGACGCGCCTGCGGCGCGATGGGACGTGCCTTCTGCACGATGGGACGTGCCTTCTGCACGATGCTCAGCGCGCTTTCCGGCGCGCCTGGCCGGCGTGTGCCGCGGTCCACCCCGCGATCGCCTTCCAGACGGCCCCGACGCCGTCACCGGTGACCGCCGAGAACGGGACGATCGGACGCTCGCCCGCGGCGAGCGCGCGCAGCGCCTTCGCCTGCCCGCTGCGGTTGAGCTTGTCGATCTTGGTGGCGAGGACCAGCGCGGGCACGGCGCGCGCCGCGAGGAAATCGAGGAGCTGGTGCTCCTCCTCCTCGAGGCCGCGCCGCACGTCGACGATCAGGACGACGCCCGCGAGCGCGACGCGGGTCGAGAGGTAGCTCTCGACGAGCGGTCGCCAGGCCGCGCGCTCGGTCTTCGAGACCTTGGCGTAGCCGTAGCCCGGGAGGTCGACGACGACGAGGCGCCCGTCGATGTCGAAGAAGTTCAACTGCTGGGTGCGGCCCGGTGTGGAGCTCGTACGCGCGAGGCCGCGGCGCCCGACCAAACGATTGATCGCGGACGACTTACCGACGTTGGAGCGGCCGGCGAACGCGACCTCCGGATGCGACGGAGCCGGGAATCGCCCCGGCTCCGTCGCTGCTCCGATGAACGTGGCGCTGGTGACTTTCACTGCTGCCGCCGTTGCGAGGCGCGTCGCGCGCCCGACGACGGCGCCGAGACCAGGATCTTACGCGCCGCCTTCCGCCGCGATTCCCTTCCGTACCGCCGCGATCAGGTTGTCGAACGACTCTTTGATCGCCGTCTTCTGGACGCTGACGGGAACGGGGATGTTGGCTTTGTCCTTCTGCGACGCCTTGTACGTGATCGTCGTACCCTTCCCCCCGGGCCCGGGCGTGATCTCGTACTCACCGGTGATGTCGACGAGGCTGCTCTCGAGCGTCTTCAGGCCGATGTGCTTCTTCGCGTCGTCCATCGTGAGCTCCATGGTGAACGCGTTCACTTGGCCGAGCGCCGAGACCCGGTAATCGACGACCTTGGTGTTGCCCTCCGACTTCAGGAGCTTCGTCTGTTGATACTGCTCGGAGTACTTCTCCAGATCCTCGGGGCGCTGGAAGCTCGCCCACACCTTGTCGATCGGCTCCTCGATCGTCTTGCTGAGCCGGATCGTGAACGTATCGCCTGTTTTCTCGAGCAGTTCGCCCTGCTCGAGCTTCGGCGAACAGCCGGCCACGAGGACGGCGAGCACACTCGCAGCGACCAGCCATGTCTTCATTGCAAACCCTCCTTCTCGGGGCGTCCTACTCGCAGAAAGGCCGCTCAGTGACAAGGACGTCGCCGGCGCTGCGCCCGTGGCGCGGGCGCGAATCAGTACGCGGTGCCGTCGGCGTCGCGCTTGCCGTTGCCCGCGCCGAGGTCTTCCTCGGCCCGCGCTCCCGATTCGCGCACCGGCTGCGTCGTGCCGCTGAAGTAGACCGGCTGGTCGCCCCGCAGCATCGACGGCGTGATCACGTAGTCGCCACCCGTCGACGGCACCCAGATGCCCTTCGCGATGTCGTAGTTCAGGCCCGTCAGCACGTACGCGAACCCGCCCGTGATGCCGCCGAGCGTCGCGTACACGAACTTCACCGGCATGTAGATGAGGTTCGTGAAGAACGCGCCGACGCCGAGCCCGAAATCCGTCGCGAAGCGGTTGTCATCGTCCGCCCTCGCCGGTACTGCCGTCATCCCGAGGACGACGCTCACCACGAGCGCCGCCACGATCGTCCGCCCACGTTTCGCTGTTGCCATCCGCTCCTCCTCCATCGGCCGTTCCACACGGCCGCGCCGTGCGCTGAACACGAACGGCGCTACTCTTCCGTCCGCACCACACTGCCCTCGGGCAGCACCGTCAGCAAATGCGCGAAGGCGCGGCCAACGTAGCCGGCGTCCTTCGATTCCAGCGTCACCTTCACCATGTACTCCGGATGGTTGATCTTCGGATACGACCCCAGCAGCAGCTCCGGGAAGACCCGCAGCGTGTCGTTCAAGTGCTCGGCGATCGTGCCCTCACCGACGCTCGTGTAGACCACCTTCAGGCAGTACGGGTCGGCATTGAACCGCGGCTTCAAGCCCTCGAGCTTGGACCTGAAGATCTCCGGGATGCCGGGCAGGATGTAGATGTTCTCGACCTTGATGGTCGGGAAGTTGATGCTCATGTCGGTGATGAGCTCGGCGCCCTCGGGCACCTCCGCCATCTTGAGGCGCGCGGCGTTGATCCTGTCGCCGTAGAACGTCCGCAGCTTGTCGGCGATGTCGGGGTGGACGACGACCCTCCGCCCGAGCGCCAGCGCGACGCCTTCGATCGTCACGTCGTCGTGGGTCGGGCCGACGCCGCCCGACGTGAAGACGAGGTCGTACGACTCGTGGTGATGCCGGACCTCGTCGCGAATCAGCGGGAGCTCGTCGGGGATCGTCGTGATGCGGCGGAGGGTCACGCCGAGCGGACGAAGCTCGGTGGCGAGGAAAGGCGAGTTCGTGTCGACGACCTTCCCCGAGAGAATCTCGTTGCCGATGACGACAACGCCCGCCGACAAATCGCCCATGCCGCCCTTCAGATCGTCAGATCGAGATCGCGCCCTTGCGGAACTCGCTCACGCCGAGGCGTACGTTCACGAGCGCCGGCTTGCCGCAACCGAGCGCGCGCTCGAGCGCGGGCCGGATCTTGCCGGGCTCCTCGACGTACTCCCCGTGCGCCCCCACTGCCTCCGCCACCTTCTCGTAGTGCGTGAAATCGAGCTTGGTCGCAACCGAGCGCTCCTCGCCGTAGAGCTCGACCTGCCCGCGGCGAATCTGCATCCACGCCGCGTCATTGCCGATCACGCCCACCACGTTGATCTTCTGCCTGACGAACGCCTCGTATTCGAGCCCATTCAGCCCGAACGCGCCGTCACCGTAGACGATGATGACGTTGCTCCCGGGCTTCGCGAGCTTGGCCGCCATGGCGTATCCGGGCCCGACGCCCAACGTCCCGAGCGGGCCCGGATCGAGCCACTGGCCGATCTTCGAGATGCGCAGCACCGAGGCCGCCGTCGCGACGAAGTCGCCGCCGTCGCCGATGACGATCGTGTTCCCGTCGAGGACGCCGTCGATCTCCTTGCAGAGCCGGAGCGGGTTGATCGGCGAGGTGTCGGACTCCATCTCGTCCCGCATCTGCTCCAGGCGCTCGGCTTCTTTCACACGGAGGCCCTTCACCCACTCGCGGACCGCCGGACTGCCACCGCGCGCGACGCCGGATGCCGCCGCCGTGAGCGCGGCCATCACCATGCCGGTGTCGCCGGGAATGCCGACGTCGACGTGCCGATTGCGCCCGATCTCGCCGCCGTCGAGGTCGACCTGGATGAGCTTGGCCTGCGGGTTCAGGTGGCTCGCGCGCCCGTAGCCGAGGCGGAAGTCGAGCGGCGTCCCGAAGATCAGGATGACATCGGCGCCGCGGAGCGCCTCTTTGCGGGTCTTGGTGAAGAAGTTCGGATGCTCGGGCGGCAGCGAGCCGCGCGCCTGGCCGTTCACGTAGACCGGGAGACCGAACTGCTCGACGAAGGGTTCGTAGGCGTCGCGGCGCTTCGACCAGAAGAGCTGGCTCCCGACGAGCGCCACCGGCTTCTCCGCTTTGCGCAACAGCGCAATGGCTTGGTCGATGTAGGCCGCGTCGGGTCCCGCGCCGGCCGCCGTCCGGGCGCCGGTCGGGAACGTCAGCTGGTCCTCGTTGTAGGAGTCGAACAGGAAGTCGACGGGCATCTCGAGGAAGACCGGCCCCGGGACGCCGGTCGTCGCAATCCGGAAGGCCATGCTCACGTACTCGGCGAGGCGGCGGGCTTCGGGGACCGAGTGCGACCACTTGGTGATCGGCCGCATGAGGTCGACGTGGTTCATGTCCTGCAGCGAGCCCATGTCTTGCAGACTGCGCGGCCCCTGCCCGCCGATGATCAGCATGGGGATGTTCGCGCGCCACGCGCTCGCGACACCCGTCACCGCGTCGGTGAGACCCGGACCGGCCGTCACGACCGCGACCCCGGGCTCGCCCGTCACCCGCGCCCACCCGTCAGCGGCGTGCGACGCCGTCTGCTCGTGGCGCGTATCGACGACGCGGATCCCGACGTCGAGGCAACCGTCGTAGATCGGCATCACGTGACCGCCGCACAGGGTGAAGATGTGCGACACGCCCTCGTTCTTCAGCGCCTTGGCGACGATGCGCCCGCCGTGGAGTTGGCTCATGCTGTGTGGGTCCCCCGTCGTGCGTGGAAAAAGACGGGGAGTTATACCCTTCGCCCTTCGAGCCCCGCAAGGCGAGTCGCCTAGTTTCGCGGGGATGTGCCACGACGATTTCGCGATGAGCGGCGCGCGGAGCCGTCCCTCACACCACGCCCGCCCCGCTGCAGCAGAGACGCTGCGCTACTGACGCACTCGGGTCTTCGAGTGGCCGAGCGCCTTGGCCGCGGATTCCCAGCGCTCGCGATCGTACGGCCCGTGCGGACCCGAAAGCTCCTGCTCGGGAAACCGGAAGAAGAGCTCGACCTTCGAGGTTCCGAAGAGCGACGAGAGCGCGAGCCCGAACATCGAGCGGAACGTGCGGCTCAAGTGGGCGGAATCGGCAAACCCGGCCTCGTAGGCCGCCGCCGTCAGACTCTGCCCCACCGCGACGCAGGCCACGACGTGGCGCAACCGGAGCCAGAGGACGTAGCGGCGGAGCGGCACGCCGACCTCGTCCTTCCAGAGATGGATGAGGCGGCCCGGCGAGACGCGCACGGCCTTCGCGAGCGTCGCGACCGGCGGGGCCGCGGGGAACTCGCGCTTGATGACGTCGAGGACGTGCGTCACGCGCGGGTCGAGCACGTGCGGCGGCTGCCGCTCGCCGCCGATGCGCTCGAGCACGAGCGCCCAAAACGCGATCGCGTCGAACTGCGGCTCGGCGCGCATGCGCCGGAGGGTCGTGCCGAGCTCGTCGACGACCGCCGGGTCGGGCTCGAAGACGCCGCCCTGCTCGGCGAAGCGACGCGCGAGCCGTGCGTACGCCTCGGTCTCCGGGTCGACCTGCATGATCGCGACTTCGTGCCCGCGTGTATCCATCTGCTGGACGACGTTCGGCGCGGTCACGATCGCGGGCACCGTGCGCCACGGCTTCCGCCCAGAATGGAACGCGAAGGGGCCGTCGACGCCGAAGATCAACGACGCGGTGAAGTGGCGGTGCGGGATATTCCGGATGCCGCCGCCGAGAAAGAGGATACCTTCGTGCCAAATGTGCACCGCACCATGGGGCGCCACGCGCGCGACCGATCGGCGTCTCGTCGCGGCGCGGGTGCGCAGCGCGGCGCGAACGGGAGAACGACGGGCTTGGCTGCGCTCTGTCACGGCTCTCGGCATGAGCGTGTGGCGAGCCCGCGGCGGCGACTTCCGGCGTGGGGCACGGAACGCGCTCGTTGCCGGCAGCCATAGTCAACTACGCGTATCGCTACAAGGAGCGCCGGCGCGACGGCCGGGTCACACGAAGGTGAGGTCGGCGCCCCGCAGATCCGGGAAGTGCTGCTCGAGGTGGGCTTTCAGCTTCCGCTTCACTCGGTTCTCGATCTGCCGCACGCGCTCGCGGCTGATGCTGTAGCGGTCGCCGATCTCCTGCAGCGTCATCGGGTCTTCCGACAGCAGACGGTGATCGAAGATGACGCGGTCCTTGTCCTTCAGCGTCCTCCCGAACTCACGGATGCGCTCGCCCACGACTTTACGGAACTCGGCGTCGGCGACGGCCTCCTCGGCGGTCTCGGCGTCGCTCCTCAGCACATCGAGCATGGTCGCGTCCTCGCCGTCCCGCATCGGCGTGTCGACCGAGAGGTCGCTCGCAGCGAGACGCTGCTGCATCTCGATGATCTCCTTCTCCTTCACCCCGAGACGGTCGGCGAGGAGCTTCGGGCCTGCGACGAACCCTTCACGCTCGAGCCGGTCCTTCTCCTTCTGGAGATTGAAGAAGAGCTTCCGCTGCGCCTGGGTGGTGCCGAGCTTCACCATGCGCCAGTTGTTGATGACGTAACGAATGATGTAGGCGCGAATCCACCAGACCGCGTACGACGGGAAACGCACGCCGCGGTACGGATCGAAGTTCTTGACGGCCTCCATGAGGCCGATGTTGCCCTCCTGGACCAGGTCCAACAGATTCCGGAACGAGCGCTGATAGTCGCGCGCGATCATCACGACGAGGCGCAAGTTGCCGGTCACGAGCTTGTACGCGGCCTCGACGTCGCCCCCGGCACGGTAGCGGACGGCGAGCTCGTGCTCCTCTTCCCGCGTGAGCAGCGAGTAGCGGCGGATCTCCTGCAGGTAGCGCTGGAGGGGGTCGTAGCTGACGAGCGCGCTGCGCTCCGCCTTCTCCTCTTTCTCGTCCTTGTCGTCGGCAACCGACTTGACCGGCTCGGCGGCGACCTCGATCGCGTCCGGCCCCTCGTCGAAGACGAGCTCGGCCTCGACCTCGCGCTCGTCGTCCCCGCCCTCGACGTCGGCGTTCGTCGCATCGTCGGCAGCCGCAGCCGCAGCCACCGTCGCGCTTGCGTCCGCGGCGGGGGTCGTGCGCCGACGCGGACTCACTCGTCACCTCGCGGGCGGCGCGCGAGCCCGCGCTTCACCTCGTCGACGAGGCTCGTCAGGATCTCCTCGAACTGGCGCTGCATCGCGATCATGTCGTCGCGCATGTGGAGAATGACCTCGGCGCCCGGCAGGTTCACCTCGAGCTCCTCGGTGAGCAGCGTGATGAACCGCACGCGCTCGAGGCCGTCCGCCGAGATCACCACGACGTCGTCGAGCGTGCGCTTCAGGTCGATCAACCCCTCGTGCTCGAGGCGCTCGATGAAGTCCGCCGAGCACCCGAGGCGCGCGGCGGCTTCCTGCAGCGGGACGTACTTGCTCGTCATGGCTAGAGTGCGAGTCCTGCGCGCGGGCTCCCTTGGTAGCTCTCCTCCAGCGCCCGAACGGCGTCGCGGGTCCGCTCGTCGCCGTCGGGCGGCACGTGGATCTGCAGCACCACGTACAGGTCCCCGCGCTCAGGGCCTTTCATCGCCGGCACACCTTTGCCGCGGAGACGGAGCTTCGTCCCGCTCTGGCTCCCGGAAGGCACCTTGAGCTTCACGGTACCGTCGGGAGTCGGCACGTCGATCGACGCGCCGTGCATCGCCTCGCCGACCGTCACCGGCACCTGGAAATAGAGATCGCGCTCGCGGCGCTCGAGTCGCGGGTGCGGGCGCACCTTCGTGATGATGTACAGGTCGCCAGGCGACGCACCGCCGCGTCCCGCGCCTCCTTTCCCGGCGAGGCGGATCCGCGAGCCGTCGTCGACGCCAGCGGGGATCTTCACGTTCAGCTTCTCGAGCTTCTCGGTGATGGCCCGCCCCTGACACGCCGGACACGGCTGCGACGGGATGCGTCCCACGCCGTGGCAGCGCTCGCAGCGCCGCCCGAACGACATCGGCCCGCTACCCATCTTGATCTGCCCGCGCCCGCGACACTCGGGACACGTCGTCCCCGGCCCCTGGCCGCCGGTGCCGTGGCACACGGCGCACTCGCTCGGCTTCGTGAGCTGCACGGTCGCGGTCGTGCCGCGGATCGCGTCGAGGAGATCGATCTCGAGCGTCGTCTCGACGTCGGGACCGGGTTCGGCGGCGGGGGACTGGCCGGAACGGCCGGCGCCAAAGATGTCGCCGAAGATGTCCTCGAAGCTCGAGTAGCGTGCGCCACCGGCGCCGCCGCCCATGCCGCCGAAGCCGCTCCCCATCGACTCCTGCGCGCGCTTGAGCTCGCGCGCCCGCTCGGCGTCGAAGCCAGCTTGCAGACCGTCCTCGCCGAACTCGTCGTAGTTCTTGCGCTTGTCGGGGTCGGACAGGACGTCGTGCGCGAACGAGATGCGCTTGAAGCGATCCTCGGCGTCGCGGTTCCCGGGGTTGACGTCGGGGTGGTACTTGCGGGCGAGCTTCCGGTAGGCCTTTTTTATCTCGTCGGCCGTGGCGGTGCGTTTGACCCCGAGCTCGCCGTAGAGATCACGTGTCGCCATCAGCGTACCTACCCCGGCCGCCGCTCCGGACAGTCGGTCGCGTTGCGTCGGCTGTGATCGGGCGGGGCGTCAGCTCGCCGGCTCGGCGACCGCAGGCGCCTTCGGCTCGATCAACATCTTGACCTTGCCGGCGCCGATCTCGCGGAGGGCCGTGACCACTTCCTTGTTGTCGCTTTCGAGGAGGGGTCGCGAGCCCTTCAGCAGCTGTTTCGCGCGCTTGGCCGCGAGCAACACCAGCTGAAAGCGGTTCTCGACGTTCTCGAGGCAATCTTCGACGGTGATCCTGGCCATGTCGAGTCTCCTACCGATCCTTGGGGCTCCGGTCGTTCTACCCGAATCGTCCCTGCAAGGAAACTCGGGGGTATGCGGGTCGGGTCCTGGTGTCGTCGCTCCGGTCTTCGTCGAGTTGACAGAGTTCTGAGGCGTCAGTAGCTCGCGGGGCGTGGGGTTCTTGGCGCGCATGCAGGCGCGGAAGGGTGGCCCGCGGGGGCGGTTCTTGCGTGAGCTCCGGAGCGTCTACCTGGATGCCCGGCGACTCGCGGCGCAGCTCAGGAGCCACTCTGCTCGCGCTTCCTATCCGGCGCACGCCGTGGAGCTCCGGCGGCTCGGTGAGCAGGCGGACGCGCAGGCCGCCGCGCTTGCGGAGGCGCTCCGCGCGCTTGCCGGCAACATGGATCCGAGCGACCGCGTGCAGCCGCGCGACGGTCGCAACCACTGGGAGCGCCTCTCCGTCGATCTCACCGACCTGGAGGCACTCCGGCGCCGCCTCACCGACATCGCGCTCCACCACGACGTCGATTTCGCGACGGCGGCCGCGACGATCGCGAGGCTGGCGCGTGCGACCGCCGAGATGAGCGAGGCCGTGCGCGGTCTCCTCGCGCGCAGCGACCCGCACGCGGCCTGAGCCGCGTCCAGAGCGTCGCGACGACCGCGGCTCAGTCGGCCTTGGCCTTCAGCTGCGCGGCGTCGTGGCGCTGGAACGTCGAGAAGACGGCCTCCCAGCAGGCGGGTGACGGAAGCGTCGTATCGGAGAGCTGGACGGTCAGCGGGGCAGTCAGCGGAGCCAGGGCCGGCATCGGTACGAGGGCGCCCTTCCCCTTCACCTGGATCTTGGCCTTGCCGGCGACGAGCCCCTCCTTGAGCTGCACGCCGACGATGCCGTCGGGCGTACCCGCCTTGCTCTTGAACGTGAAGCTCTTGGATCCCTCTTTCCAGCCGGTTCGCGGCGGGATGGCGGCCGTCATCGCGAGCCCGGCGCCGTCGTAGAGGCACATCCGGTACCCGGTCGTGGTCGTGGGTTGACCAAAGGCCGCCTTCGGCGTGACGGGACCGGGCTGCCATTTCCACTGCAGCTGATCCTTGGTGCTCGGCGTCCGATCCGCGAGCTTGACGGTCGCCTTCCCCGACTGCGTCGGCTGGACGCATCCCATTCGCGGAGTCGGCGGGCAATCGAGCAAGCATGCCGCCGAGCATCCATCGCCGCCGACGAGGTTCGCGTCGTCGCACTCCTCGCCGCTGTCGACCGCACCGTCGCCGCACACCGACGCGCGCACGAAGATGTCCTGCAGCGCATTGGCGTCGCCGGGTACGAGGTTGGTCGCCTTGCTCGCGAACAATACGGCGGTGGCGCCGCCGGCGATGCCGAGCGCCACGCTGTCGTGATCCCCTTGCTCGCCGCCCGCGCCAAGGCTCACGCGTTCGGTCGTCCGCGCGTCGCGGTCGCGGAGAAACACATCGTAGCAGGACCCGAACTCGCAGGCGTTCGTATCGTCGGGCACCAGGTTCCCGGCACGGCTGCTGAAGGCCACGTACCGGCCGTCGCTCGTCACGCGCCCGCCGAAGCTGCTGTCGTCGCCATGCGTCCCGTCGGTCGCGACGCTCACGTCCTCGGATTTCCCGAGCTCCCGGTCGCGCAGGTACACCCGGGTGGGGTTCGCGCCGGCAAGAAGTCGGTAGGTGTAGAAGCGGGCGAAATCCATCGGGCCGATGCTGGAGATCTGCGTCGGGCTCAGTGCGGCGCGCTCCCACGTGTTGTTCTCGCGGTCGTAGATGATCAGGTAGCGCAGACGGGTGTCTTCGTCGCACGAAAAGCCGTCGTCGTGCAGGAACATCACGAAGCGGCCGTCGCCGGAGATGCTCGGGCTGCTGTTGTCCCCCGTGTCGCACTCGTTCTCGCCGAAGAAGTTCGGCCAGTACGAGATCCACTTCGTCGTGCCCGCCAGCCGGTCGCGAATGAAGACGTCCTGATAGCTGTCGTCGATGGACGTCAGCGCATGAGAGCTGCTCGCGAAGACGACGAAGCGGCCGTCGTCGGAGACGCGACAGCTCGTGCCGCTGGCTTCGCCCTCCGCGTCGGTGATGCTCACCCGCTCGGTCGTGTTGTCGTCGCGGTCGCGGAGGAAGCAATCGGCTTGATCATTGGTGTCGCCGGCCACGAGGTTCGTGGCGAGACTCTGGAACACGACCCAGCGCCCGTCGGCGGAGATGTCGGGGTTGTCCGAGGGGCCGTCGGCCTGCGCTCCCGCGGAGTCCACGCTGACCCGCGTCGTCGTCGCACCGGCGCGGTCGCGCACGAAGACGTCGGTGCAGTTCTCGTCGTCGGGGTCGGCGTCGACGTCACACAGGTTGGTATCCCCCGCGACCAGGTTGCCTGCCGCGCTGGAGAACGCGACCCAGTTCCCGTCCGGGGTGATCGTCGCGGCGAAGCTCTCGCCGTCGCCGCTGCCGCCGCCGCTCGCGACGCTCACGAGCTCCGTCGTCGCGGCGCGCGCCTCGCGCGGACGCGCGAACACGCAGGTGAGACCGACGCCGATGATGCAGCACGCAAGCACGACACGTTTCGTCATGGGAAGCTCCTCGTGGTTGGGAGTGAGCGATCGCGCACGCGCGTGGTCGACCGCGCGGCCCGCGCGATAGCTCGAGCAGCGGGTGTACGATCGTCGAGGCCTGCGACGCCGTCAAGCGAAACCACCTACGCCGGATTGGCGCAGGTGCTGCTTGGCGCCTCAGCGCCGCAGCAGGAAGAAAAACTCCCGATTGCCCGCGGGACCGAGCAGCGGCGAGGTCAGCACCGCGTCGATCGTGAGGCCGAGCGCCGCGACCGCGTGCTGCAGCTCGGTCAGTACCGCCGTGTGCTGGGCCGGGTCGCGGACGACGCCACCCTTGCCTACCTTCCCTTTGCCCACCTCGAACTGCGGCTTGACGAGCGCCACGATGCGCGTGCCGGGCCGAAGCAGACGCAGCACCGCCGGCAACACGACGCGCAGCGAGATGAACGACGCATCGATCGTGACCAGGTCGATCGGGTCGGATAGGTCACCGGGCGCGAGCGCGCGCACGTTCGTGCGTTCCATGCTCACGACCCGCGGGTCGCTCCGGAGCTTCCACGCGAGCTGGCCGTAGCCGACGTCGACCGCGTAGACGCGGCGCGCGCCGCGCTGCAGGAGACAATCCGTGAAGCCGCCCGTCGACGCGCCGACGTCGAGCGCGGTGTGGCCCGTCACGTCGAGCCCGAGCGCCGCGAGCGTCGCGTCGAGCTTCGCGCCACCCCGGCTCACGAACGGGTGCGGCTCGCCGCGCACCTCGAGCGGCAGGTCGGTCGCGACCTTGCTCCCCGGCTTGTCGATCGCGGCGTCGCCGGAGAAGACGAGGCCCGCCATCACGAGGCGTTGCGCGTGCTTGCGGGTCGGCGCGAGCCCGCGGTCGACGAGCAGCTTGTCGACGCGTTCCTTCGCCATGCGCGTCCCGCTCAGCAGGCGCGCTCGACCACGAAGCTCGCGATCGCGCGGAGCGGTTCGGCGGGCGCGCCGAGCACCTCGGTCGCGGCGCGACAGCGCTCGAGGAGATCGCGGGCGGCGGTGCGGGCGCCGTCGAGCCCGAGCACGGCGGGAAACGTCGCCTTCCGGTGCGCGGCGTCGCCGCCGACGCGCTTCCCGGTGACCGCGGTCGGCGCCGTCGCGTCGAGGATGTCGTCGGCGATCTGGAATGCGAGCCCGAGCGCGCGGCCGTACTCGGCAAGCGCGGCGCGGCGCGGCGTTCCCCGGTCGCGTTGCCGGCGACGCCGCCCGCGTCGACGGCCGCCGCGATCAGCGCCGCAGTCTTCCGACGATGGATCGACTCGACGACGCCGCGATCGGCCGCGACGCCCTCGGCCTCGAGATCGGCGACCTGGCCTCCGACCATGCCGCCGGCGCCGGCCGCGGCCGCGAGTCGCGCGATCAAGCCGAGCGCCCGTCCCGGGTCGATACCGGCACGCTCCGCGCCCTCCGCGGCGACCCGAAACGCCTCCGTCAGCAACGCATCGCCCGTGAGAATCGCGAGCGCCTCACCGTAGACGACGTGCACGGTCGGCCGGCCGCGGCGGAGCTCGTCGTCGTCCATCGCGGGGAGGTCGTCGTGCACGAGCGAGTACGCGTGCACGAGCTCGACGGCGCACCCGAAGGGTAACGCGAGCTCGGGCGCCGCCGGCACCGCTTCGCACGCCGCGAGCGCGAGAATCGGGCGCACCCGCTTTCCGCCGGAGAGGACTGCGTAGCGCATCGCCTCGAGGAGGCGCGGCGGCGTCTCCTCCGTCGGGCGAAGCGCCTGCTCGAGCGCTGCGTCGACCTGCGCGCGGCGCTCGGCGAGATACGCCTCGAGGTTCACTCGCCGTCGACCTCGAGCGGGCGCGTGCGGAGGTGGCCCTTGCCATCGCGGGTGAGCACCTCGATGCGCTGCTCGACCGCGCCGAGGCGCTCGTTCAGGACCTTCACGAGGCCGACGCCACGCTCGAACGCGGCGAGCGAGTCCTCGAGCGTGAGCTCGCCCGACTCGAGCTTGCTCACGGTCGCTTCGAGCTCGGCGAGGCCGTCCTCGAACTTCTGCGGCTTGCTTTCGGTCATTGTGGAACCTTTCGCGGCGCGGCGCCGTGGCGGCCGTCGTCCGTCGTCGTGACGTGCGCACGGGCCGAGCCCTCGGCGAAGCTCACGTGGATTTCGTCGCCGGGCGTCAGGGCGCGCGCCGAGCGGACGATGGCGCCGTCGGACACGCGCCGGACGAGCCCGTAACCGCGGCGCAACACCGCAAGCGGGCTCAGATCGTCGAGCGACGCGGCGGCGCGCGCCACCCGATCCTGCGCGCCGACGAGCGCGCGCCGGCCAGCGAGGTCGAGCCGGTGCTGCCACACCGCGACGGTTCGCCGCAACGTCGCGGCGCGGGCGCCCGGGTCCTGCATCGCGAGCCGGTGCGCGCTCGCGTCGAGGCGCGAGCGCGCGAGCGCCAGCCGGCGCGCCATCGCGCGCGGCAAGCGCAGCGCCAGCGCGTCGCTCGCGGCACGGAGATCCTGCACCCGCCGGCGCGGGTCGCGGAGGCGGCGCGCCACGAGCTAGAGATGGCGCCGCTCGCGTGCGAGGCGCCGGCCGAGCGCCCCCGCGAGCTGCGTCTGGCCGCGAGTCACGACCGCACGCAGGTCGGCGAGGCGCGGCACGACGATCTCGGCCGCGGCCGTCGGCGTGGGCGCACGGCGGTCGGCGACGAAATCGGCGATCGTGAAGTCGACCTCGTGACCGATGGCCGCGACCACCGGCAGCCGCGACTCCGCGATCGCGCGCGCGACACGTTCCTCGTTGAACGACCACAGGTCTTCCAACGACCCGCCGCCGCGGGCGACGATCAGCACTTCGAGCCCGGCGTGGGCGTTCAAATCCGCGATCGCCTGGCAGATGTCGTCGGCCGAGCCCGGCCCCTGGACGCGCACGGGACGCACGACGACCTGCAGCGCCGGACAGCGCGCGCGCAGGATCACGAGGATGTCGTGGAGCGCGGCGCCGGAGAGCGCGGTTGCGATGCCGATGCGCGCGGGGAGATACGGCAGCGGGCGCTTGCGGCGCTCGTCGAAGAGGCCTTCCGCCGCGAGCCGGCGCTTCAGCTGCTCGAACGCGAGCTGGAGGGCACCCGTGCCCAGCGGCTCCATCGTGTCGACGTAGATCTGAAGTTCCCCGCGCTCCTGGTAGAGATCGACCCGGCCCCGGAGCACCACCTGCTGGCCATCGGCGGGGCGGAACACGAGCAACTGCGCGGCGCTTCGGAACATCACGCAGCGCAACTGACTCCGCTCGTCCTTCAAGGTGAAGTAGACGTGCCCCGAGCCGTGGGCGCGGAGATTGGAGATCTCGCCCGCGACGAGGACGTGACCGATCTCCTGATCGAGCGCGCTACGGACCAGCGCGGTCAGCTGCGTGACCGAGAGTGGTGCCGGCGCTCTCCGTGGACGAGCGACGACCATGTCCGCGGACCCTAGCGCAAGTTGCTCGGGAGGTCGACGCTGCCGGACCGTCGGCGCGGGCCGCGGCGGCGTCGGCGGCATCAGCGGACGAGCGCGGAGAGCGGCACGATTTCGAAGCCGCGGCGTGCCATCTCGGGGAGCCAGGTCGCGAGCGCCGTCAGCGTCGACGCGTGCGGGTGCCCGATCGCGATCGCCTGCCCGGTGTCGCGCGCCGTCGCTGCCGCGGACGCGAGCGCGCGGGCGACGGCCGCCGGTGCGGGATCGTGGTCGAGGAAGACGTCGCGTTCCGCAAACGGAACGTCGAGCCCGCTCGCGACCTCGGCGGCGACCGATTCCGGGCTCGTCTTGCTGTCGAGGAAGAAGAGCCCGCGCTCCCGGAGCGCGCGGAGCAGCGTCCGCATCGCGCGCGGGTCGCTCGTGAAGCGCGAGCCCATGTGGCCGTTCACGCCGACGATGTACGGCACCGCGCGGAGGTCGCGCTCGAGCTGGTGCTCGATGTGCGCCGGCTCCATGGCCGTCCGGAGGAATCCGCTCCCGCCCTCCATCGCCGCCCCGTGCTCGGGCTCGAGCGGCAGGTGCAGGATCACCTCACGGCCACCCTCGACCGCCGCCGCCGCGACCGCCGCCGATGCCGAGCGGAACGGGATCACCGCGACCGTGACCGCCGGCTCGAGCGCCAGTACCTGACGCGCGGTCACGAGGCTGTCGCCGAGGTCGTCGATGACGATCGCGATCCGCGGCTTCGCACGCGCGGGCCGCGGTGCACCGCCCTGACGTCCGGCCGCGGCACCCTGCGCAGTGACCGCACCGCCGGTTGCCGCCGCCCTGCCGGCCGCGTCGACGCGTTCCGCCGGTACCACCATGCGCGGGGGCGTGAGAGGCGGCGGCGGGAGATGCCGCGGTCGGAGCCAGAGCGCCAGCGCCGCGAGCCCGACGAGCGCGACGGCGACGATGCCGAGCCGGTTCGATCGAGAACGCCGCTGCTTCCGCGTCGGCTTTCGCCGGCGGGCCTTCTGCCGTGTCGCTGCCACCGCCCCTCCACCACCACCCGCTCGCCCGCGGGCGAGCGATCGTCGTCCGAGGCGCTACTCGCGCTTCGCGACCGTATCGTCGCTTTTCGCGACCAGCGTCTTGAACACCTTCCAGCTCTTCAGAAGCTCGACGGCGTGATCGAGCTGCGGATCTTTGCCCGGCTCGCCTTCTCTGATGCCAACCTCTTCCTCGGGCTCGGGCAACTCGTCGGGCGGCTGATCGGGCTCGCCTTCGGGCTCGGTCGCCTCGGTCGGGGCCGGCGCGTCCTTCTTGTTCTGGAAGTGGCGCGGCAGATTCGCTTCGTGCAGGCCCTGGGTCCGCCTGTTCTGCGACTCGCCGACCCGCGCCATCAGCACGTTCTCCATGACGATGTCGGGAACGATGCCGGTCGCCTGAATGGAACGGCCGCTCGGCGTGTAGTAGCGCGCGGTCGTGAGCCGGAGCGCCGAGCTGTCGTCGAGCGGAAGGATCGTCTGCACCGAGCCCTTGCCGAACGTCGTGGTACCGAGGATCACGGCACGCTTGTGGTCCTGGAGCGCACCCGCGACGATCTCGGAGGCGCTCGCGGTGCCGCCGTTCACGAGCACGACCATCGGGAAGTCGGTGTAGCTGCCGGGGCGACGTGCGAAATACTTCTGCTTCTGATTCTCGAGGCGGCCGTCCGTGTAGACGATCATGCCGGCATCGAGGAAGAGATCGGAGATCTTCACGGCCTGCGTCAGCAACCCGCCGGGGTCGTTCCGGAGGTCGAGCACGATGCCCTCGATCGAGCCCTCGCGGCTCCATTGCTCGAGCACGCGCTCGACGTCGTTCGAGCTCCGCTCCTGGAACTGCGCGAGGCGGATGTAGCCGTAGCCCTTCTCGAGGTTCTTCGACTTGACGCTCTGGACCTTGATGACCTCGCGGACGAGCGAGACGTCGAAGATCGAGTTCACGCCTTCACGCTTGATCGAGATGACGACCTTGCTGCCCTTCGGACCGCGCATCTTCTTCACGGCCTCGACGAGCGTCATGTCCTTGGTGAACTCGCCGTCGATCTTGATGACCGAATCTCCGGCCTTGATGCCGGCACGGGACGCCGGCGTGTCCTCGATCGGCGAGACGACGGTGAGCACGCCGTTCCGGACCGTGATCTCGATGCCGAGGCCGCCAAAGCTGCCCTTCGTGTCGACCTGGAGCTCTTTGTAGAGGTCCGGGGTGAGGTAGGCGCTGTGCGGGTCGAGCGAGGTCAGCATGCCGTTGATGGCGCCCTCGACCAGCTGTTCGGTGGTGACGTCCTCGACGTAGTTCTTCTGGACGATCGCGAGGATGTTCGTGAAGGTCTGGAGGTTCTCGTAGGCCGCGTCCTTGCCGACGGCGTCGACCCGCTGCACCGCGTTCCCGCCCGAGAACATGAACGAGAGCATCGCGAAAAACGCGAGAAACAGGGTGAGACTGCGTCGCCGACGTGGCATCGTGTGACTCCGATCCGCGGAAAGTCGCGCAACTATACAAGAGAGCCCTCACCTCGCAAAGGTAGAGAGCGACGATCGTGGTTTCTTTTCGTGCGGTTGCGCGTCAGGGTTCGGGCGCGGCGGCGAGGCTACGGAGATAGGTCACGACTTGCCAGCGTTCGGTCTCGCCGAGCGCGCCATGAAAGGAAGGCATCGCCGTGCCGGCCTTCCCGGTGCTGACGCGAAAGTACAGGTACGCGTCGCTGTGCTGCGCGAGGACCGCGCCGCTCCGGAAGTTCGCCGGCGGCGGCTCCAGCCCCGTCGCGGCGGGTCCCCGACCATCCGCTTCGTCGCCGTGGCAACTCGCGCAATTCTGCTTGAAGAGGCGGCCGCCGGCGGCGACCGCGGCGGGGCCGGAGAGCGGATTCCGCTTCCCCGCGAAGTCCGCCGGCAGACCCTCGTCGAGCCGTGGCGTCGTCGCGTAGAGCCCGACGGCGAGCGCCGACGCGGCGACCACCGCGCCGAGCGCCGCGCGGGTCGGCTTCACGGACGCGCGGCGGCGGGCGCGTCGACGCGGGTCGCGAACGCGTAGACGGCGCCGATCACGACCGCCAGCACGAGCGCCCCTTGCAGCAGCAGCGGCTCGACGAACGGGTAGACGGCGAGCCAATCCCGGAGCCAGGCGATGTCGGGGATCGGCGCCGCCGTGACGCTCACCCACCCGGCCTCCTGGAGCTCGCGCACCCCGCCACCGGCGAACTTGAACGCGAGCAGGTAGAGCAGGACCCCCGTCACGGCAAAGAACGGCCGGATCGGGATGCGGACGCCGTAGCGGAAGAGCAATGTGCCGATGATCGCGAGCAGGACGATGCCGCACCCGAACCCGCTCCACACGGCCGACCCACCCGCGAGCCGTATTCGTGGCCGGCTCACCCCTCGAGCGCCAGCGTGGCGCCCGAGGGCGTGATCGTCACCGTACGATCCCCGAACGACGGATCCTGCGCCATGCGCGCGGCGATCGGGGTGATCACCAGCTCCTCGATGATCCGCTTCAATGGCCGGGCCCCGCGCGTCGGGTGGAAGCCGAGCTCGGCCAGCCGCTTGCGGGCCGCGGGCGTCACCGCGACCCGCACCTTCCTCCGGGTGAGGCCGGTGCGCGCGTTCGCCGCCGCGAGCTCGAGGTCGACGATGGCGAGCACGTCCTCGGGGGACAGGTTCCTGAACCCGACGACGTGATCGATCCGGTTGAAGAACTCGGGCCGGAAATGGTCGCGGACCTTGCGCACCACCGCGTCCCCGGCGCCTTCCCCGAACCCCACCGCGCGCGTCTCGGAGACGCCGAGGTTCGACGTCATCACGATCAGGGCCATTCGGAAATCGACCAGCCGCCCGCTCGAGTCGGTGAGCCGGCCCTCGCCGAGGATGCCGAGCAAGAGGTCGAAGACCTCGGCGTCCGCCTTCTCGATCTCGTCGAGCAAGACCAGCG
>JANNPN010000137.1:0-11511 GCA_031400185.1 Polyangiaceae bacterium | reverse complement strand
AGGAAGCCCGGCGGAGGTGCGTGCCGCCGACGGTCGGGTGCTCGGCTTCGGCACGTGGAACCCGGCGACCAGCATCGCGGTCCGGATGATGACGCGCGGACCGCGGGCGATCGACGCCGCGCTCGTACGCGAGCAGATCGCTAGCGCGCTCGACCTTCGCAGCCTCGTCGCGGAGACCGACGCGCTCCGCTTGGTGAATGGGGAGGGCGACGGCTTTCCTGGGCTCGTCGTCGACCGCTACGCAGACTTCGCCGTGTGTCAGTTCCTGACGGCCGGCGCCGACGCGCTTCGTGCGCCTGTGGTCGACGCGCTCGGGTCGCTCGTGCCGCTCCGCGGACTCTACGAGCGGAGCGAGGGCAACGTCCGCACGGCGGAGGGGCTGCAACGCCGGATCGGCGTGCTCGCAGGCGACGAGCCGCCGGGAGAGATCGCCATCGACGAGTGCGGGCGTCGCCACGCCGTCGACATACGGGGAGGCCAGAAGACCGGCTTCTTCCTCGACCAGCGTCCCAACCGCGACCGCGTCGAGCGGCTCGCGCGCGGGCGGCGCGTGCTGAACCTCTTCGCATATAGCGGTGGGTTCTCGATCGCGGCAGGGCGCGGCGGAGCATCGCACGTGACGTCGGTCGACAGCTCGGCGCCGGCACTCATCGAGGCGGAGGCTGGGTGGCGGCGGAACGCGCTGCCGGACGAGGCCCACACGATCGTCCGCGCCGACGTGTTCGAGTACTTGAGCGCCGGCCCGCCGTCCGCCGACTTGATCGTGCTCGACCCGCCACCCTTCGCTCGCCGCCGCACCGATCGCGAGCGGGCGCGTGCGGGGTACAAGGACGTGAACCTGAGGGCGCTTCGCAGCGCGGCGCGCGGAGCGCTTCTTCTCACGTTCAGCTGCTCGCAGCATGCCGAGGTCGGTGAGTGGGAGAATGCCGTCGCGGCTGCTGCGGCGGATGCCGGACGCGCGTGCCAGTTGCTCGAGCGGCTCGGCCCTGGCATCGACCATCCACAGGCGCTGGCGCACGCGGAGGGTCGCTACTTGAAAGGCCTCTTGCTACGAGTCGAGTGATGGACCGGGCGGCGAAGACCGTTGCGTCCTATGGGCTCTGGACGTTTCTCCTGCTGACCTGCCCACCGCTGTTCGTGATCGCGTTCGTGGTGTGGCTGGTCACGCTGCCGTTCGATCGCCGTCTCCGCATGTTGCACCTGTATTCGTGCGCCTGGGCGTCGCTCTACACGTACGTGTTTCCTTACTGGTCGACGGTGGTCCGGAACCGCGAACGCCTGCGGAACGACCGCGCCTACGTCATCGTGTCGAACCACCAGTCGTTGCTCGACATCCTCGTGCTGTTCCGGCTCTACCGGCACTTCAAGTGGGTCTCGAAGGAGGAGATCTTCCGCCTACCGTTCATCGGTTGGAACATGTCGCTCAACCGCTACATCCGGATCCGCCGCGGTGACAAGCAAGACGCCGTCCGCATGATGACGGCGTGCAGCGAGGCGCTCGAGAGCGGCAGCTCGATCATGATCTTTCCCGAAGGCACACGCTCGCTCGACGGCGAGCTGCGCGAGTTCCGCCACGGCGCATTCACGCTGGCGCTTCGCCACCACGTGCCGATCCTGCCGATCGTCCTCGACGGTACCCTCGATGCGCTGCCGAAGCACGGGGTGGTCTCGCCCGGCGCCGACATCGTGATCCAGGTGCTGGACCCGATCCCCGTCGACGGTTTCAGCGACGTCGATGCGCTCCGCGACCACGTGCGGGGCGTCATGGCGGACACGTTGCGGCGTTTGCGGTCGGAGCGGCTGCAGGCTACCGCGTTGCCGCCGCCGCGTACGGTACGTTCCGCATAGCGGTCCACGACGCTGCGTCGGAATCGACGGCACGCTTCGGGTAGCGATCGACGGCACGCTTCGCGTAGCAATCAACGGCACGCTTCGCGTAGCCATGCGCGGCGCGGTGTCGGCCGCTAGGAGAGCGCATGCGCCAGCGCCGCTCCGACTCCATCAAGACCTGGCCGTCGCAGGACCGGCCGCGCGAGAAGCTCCTCGACGGCGGTGCCGAGCGTCTGACCGATGCCGAGCTTCTGGCGGTCGTGTTCCCGACCGCCGCGCGCGGCGCGGTGAACGCGGTCGACCAGGCCCGCGCGTGGCTCCAGCGCGCGGGCTCGCTCAGGGCGCTCGTCGACGCCCCGCCGCGCGTGCTGCGTGCGACTCGCGGGTTCGGGTCGGCACGAGCGGCAACGGTGCTCGCGATCGGTGAGCTCGCGCGCCGCTACGGCGAGCAACGCCTCGCCCGCGGCACCCCGCTCCGGACGAGCGCCGAGGTCTACCGGCATTGCGGCGAGCGGCTTGCGGCCCTTCGGAAGGAGCAGTTCCACGTGATCCTGCTCGATGGGAAGAACCGGCCGCTCAAGGACGTGCGGGTGTCGGAAGGGACGCTCACGGCGTCGCTGGTGCACCCGCGCGAGGTCTTCGTGCCCGTCATCGAGGAGAGCGCCGCGGCGATCATCCTCGTCCACAATCATCCGAGCGGCGATCCGACCCCGAGCGCCGAGGATGTGGCGATCACGCATCGGCTCCGCGAGGTCGGCGAGCTGATGGGCGTCCGCGTGCTCGACCACGTCGTGATCGGCCACGGCCGCTACGTCAGCTTCGCCGATGAGGGACTGTGACGCGATGAACGTTCGCGGGCGCTACACACCCCGCGGCAGAAGCGGCTTGCGACCCCGTCTTGCCCTTTGCGGCGGCACCCGAATTGACTTCGGGTGCCGCCGTCCATCGGAGGATCGGAGCGCGAAGCGCTGTGATCGCGTCAGAAAGGAATGTCGTCGTCGTCCGTTGCGGGCGCGCCGCCGCCGCCCATGCCCATCGCAGGCTCCTCGGACGGGAAGCCCGGGTCGCCCCCGGCGCCGCGACTGCCGCCACCACCGCCGCCGCCGAGGAAGCGGACGTTCTGGGCGACGATCTCGGTGATGTAGCGCTTGTTGCCGTCCTTGTCGTCGTACGAGCGCGAGCGGATCTCACCTTCGACGAAGACCTGGCGGCCCTTGCTCAGGAACTTCCCGCAGTTCTCGCCTTGCTTCCCCCAGACGATGATGTTGTGCCACTCGGTCCGCTCCTGGCGCGTGCCTTCGGCGTCGTTCCAGCTCGTGGTGGTGGCGAGCGGGAACTTGCAGACGCCCTTGCCGGCGCCGGTGAAGCGGATCTCGGGATCTTTGCCCAGGTTGCCGACGAGGATGGCTTTGTTGACCGACATGATGACCTCCGGGGGGTGCCGCGAAACGTTCCGCGACGATTAACAGCGGCTACCCGGACCGTCAACGACGCCGAGTAGCGCCCGCGACTCCGCCGCGAATCCTGGCGCTGATCGCCGCTTTATGGAAGTTTCAACGTGGGTGGGGGGAAGGGTGTCATGAGCGACTCGGCCGACGTGCTCCGTATCATCCCGCTCGGCGGTCTCGGCGAGATCGGCCTCAACATGATGCTGATCGAGTACGGCGACCGCGCCGTCGCGATCGACTGCGGCGTCATGTTCCCGGAGCCGTCGATGCTCGGCATCGATCTCGTGATCCCCGACCTGAGCTACCTCCGCGAGCGGCCCGAGCGCCTGCTGGGCATCGTCTGCACCCATGGCCACGAGGACCACATCGGTGCCTTGCCGTTCGTGACCCGCGAGCACCCGGTCACGACGTACGCGACGCCGTTCGCGCACGCGCTCGTCGAGCATAAGCTCGAGGAGCACGGGCTCGGGACGCCGCTCGAGCGCTTCAAGGCCGGCGACGTGTGGCGTGTCGGACCGTTCGAGATCGAGGCGATCCACATCACCCACAGCATCGTCGACGCGGTGGCGCTCGCGATCCGGACGCCGCTCGGCACGATCGTCCACACGGGCGACTTCAAGTTCGACCAGACGCCGCTCGACGGGATGCCGTCCGACCTCAGGCGCTTCGCCGCGCTCGGCGACGCCGGCGTGCTGGCGCTGCTCTCGGACTCGACCAACGTCGACCGGCCCGGGGTGACGCCGTCGGAACGGAGCCTGACCGGTAAGCTCGAGGCCGCGTTCCAGCGCTCGCACGGCCGCGTACTCGTCGCGACGTTCGCCTCGCACCTCCATCGCATCCAGCAGGTGCTCGACGTGTCGGCGAAGACCGGCCGGCGCGTCGCGATCCTCGGCCGGGGGATGGTGCAGAACGTTGAGACGGGTCAGAAGCTCGGGTACCTGCGCGTGCCGCACGGCCTCGTGATCGACGTCGCGGAGGCCCGCGGCCTCCTCCCGTCGCAAGTGACGATGCTCACGACCGGCAGCCAGGGCGAGCCCATGTCGGCGCTCGCCCGCATCGCGATGGACGACCACAAGCAGGTCAAGATCGGCGCCGGCGACACCGTGATCATGTCGTCCCGCATCATCCCCGGGAACGAAAAGCCGATCGGGGACGTCATCAACCACCTCTGCCGCCGGGGGGCCGACGTTCTCCACGAGCCCCTCGCCGGCCTGCACGTGTCGGGGCACGCGAGCCAGTCCGAGCTGCAGCTCATGCTGCAGCTCACCCGCCCGCGTTACTTCGTGCCGGTGCACGGCGAGTATCGCCACCTCGTCCGCCACGCGGCCCTCGCGACCGGCATGGGCCTCGCCGGCGAGGACACCTTCGTGCTCGAGGACGGCAACGTGCTCGAGATCGACGCCGTCGGCGCGCGCCGCGCCGAGCCGGTGGCGTCCGGACGTGTTTTCGTCGACGGCAAGGGCGTCGGCGACGTCGGCGACGTCGTACTGCGCGACCGCCGCCACCTCTCCGACGGCGGGCTCGTGCTTGCGATCCTCGCCGTCAACCGGCACTCCGGCGAGATCATCTCGGGGCCGGACCTCATCTCGCGCGGCTTCGTCTTCGAGGACGACAGCCAGCAGTATTTCGAGCGCGCCAAGGAGGCGGTGCTCGAGGCGCTCTCGGCGCTCGCGCCCGAGTCGCGCACCGTCCCATCCGAGGTCAAGGAGGAGATGCGGAAGACGCTCCGGCGCTACTTCAAGAAGACGCTCGAGCGCCGGCCGGTCATTTTGCCGGTCGTGATGGAGCTCTGAGCCGCGACAATCGGGACTTGCACCTACCGGCCCGTCCGTGACAATCCTGCGGCGTTGGGTTGGGGGGGGGCGTTGGCTGGAAAAGCGGCACGTGTAGCCAAAGGTGGGGTGCGGGAGAAGGTCGAGCAGGCGACCGGTACGCTCCGGCGTGAGGTCGAGGCTCTCTTCGCCATCGCGGGCGCTTGCTATCTCGGGCTGAGCTTCCTGAGCTACACCCCGGGCCGGCCCTCCGGGAACGTCGGCGGACCCGTCGGTCACATGCTGTCCGACCTCTTCGTGCAGGCGTTCGGCCTGGCGTCGTTCCTGATCCCGGCGAGCATCGTGCTCGTCGCCGTGGTGGTGCTCCGGGGCGGGTCGCTGGCGCTCTCGGCAGCGCGCGGCGTCGTGCTCACGGCCGAGCTGCTGCTGGTCGCGACGACGCTCGCGCTCGTGCGCGGCCCGGGACACGAGGCGAGTGCCGGAGGCTGGGTCGGTGGCTTCATCGCGAGCGTGCTCGCCGGGCTCTTCAACGCCCTGGGGGCCTTCATGATCGTCCTGACCGGTCTCGTCCTCACGACGATGATCGTGACCGGGGGGTCGCTCGTCGGCGGGATGAGCATGATCGCGCGCCGCGCGAGCGCGACCCGCGCGGCCCTCGGTGGCGCGTTTGCACGCTGGCGTGAGCGACATCGTCCCGACGACGACGACGTCGTGACCCTGCCGCCGGCCCGTGAACGCCGCGAGCGTGAGCAGAAGCCCGACCGCGAAACCGCGCGCGCCAAGCGCGCGGCGCTGCCCCCGCCGCCCGCGCCCCCGATCCTGGTGAACGATCCCGAGCCGAAGCCCGCGAAGTCGGCCAAAGGCAAGGGTGGCGGCAAGGCCCTCAGGCAGGAGGAGTTCCACTTCGCGTCCGACGCCGCCAAGTACGAGCTCCCACCGCTCTCGTTCCTCGACGCGCCCGTCGACAGCGGCGTGCAGATCGACGAGGAGTCGCTCATCGCGAGCTCGCGGGTCCTGCAGTCGAAGCTCGCCGACTTCGGCGTCGACGGGAAGGTCGTCGCGGTGCGGCCCGGCCCCGTGATCACCACCTTCGAGTTCGAGCCGGCGGCGGGCGTCAAGGTAAATCGGGTCGTGAACCTCGCCGACGACCTCTCGATGGCGCTGCGGGCCCACAGCGTCCGCATTCTCGCGCCGATTCCCGGCAAGCCGGTCGTCGGTATCGAGGTGTCGAACCCGCGGCGGGAGAAGGTCTGGCTCCGCGACATCATCGCGAGCGAGCAGTTCCAGCGTTCCGAGTCGAAGCTCACGCTGGCGCTCGGCAAGGATACGACCGGCAACACCTACGTCGCCGACCTCGGCAAGATGCCGCACCTCTTGATGGCCGGCGCCACCGGCACGGGCAAATCGGTGTCGCTGAACGCCATGATCATGAGCATCCTCTACGAAGCGTCGCCGCACGACGTGCGCTTCATCATGATCGACCCGAAGATGCTCGAGCTCTCGGTGTACGACAACATCCCGCACCTGCTCGTGCCGGTCGTGACCGATCCCAAGAAGTCGGCCTATGCGCTCATGAACGTCATGCAGGAGATGGATCGGCGCTACCGGCTCCTGAAGGACAAAGGGGTCCGCAACATCGACAGCTACAACAAGATGATCGCCGGCGAGCAAGCCGAGAAGAACGCGGGCGTCATCGAGCTCACCGATCCGGAGGACGGCGACGGGGACGCCGCGGCGCCGTTCGTACCGGGTCAGCCGCTCGGCGACCAGCCGCTCGTGCACGAGCACCTGCCGCGTATCGTCATCATCGTCGACGAGCTCGCCGACTTGATGATGACGGTCGGGCGCGAAGTCGAAGAGGCGATCACGCGGCTCGCGCAGAAGGCGCGCGCCGCCGGTATCCACCTGATCCTGGCGACCCAGCGGCCGTCGGTCGACGTCATCACCGGCCTCATCAAGGCGAACTTCCCGGCGCGCATCTCGTTCCAGGTGACGTCGCGCATCGACTCGCGCACGATCCTCGACGCGCAGGGCAGCGAGCGCCTGCTCGGCGCCGGTGATTGCCTCTTTCTCCCGCCTGGAACCGCGCGCTTGACGCGTGTGCACGGCGCGTTCGTCTCCGACGAGGAGGTGCAGAAGGTCGTCGAGTTCTGGCGCAAGCAGGGCACCCCAACCTACCGGATGGAGCTGCTGGAGGGCGGTGAGGACGAAGAGGGCGGCGAGGACGACGCCGACGACCTGCACGACGAGATGTACGACATGGCCGTTCGGGTCGTCACCGAGAGCCGCCAGGCCTCGATCTCGTGGCTGCAACGGAAGCTCCGGGTCGGCTACAACCGCGCCGCACGCATGATCGAGCGGATGGAGCGGGAAGGGGTCGTCTCGCAGGCCGAAGGTGCCCGGCCGCGCGAAGTGCTGGCGCGCCGGCTCGAGGAGTAGCCCCGCGAGCCGACACCCCGCTGGCGGGCGGGGTGCGGCGCTGTTACAGAGCGCGCATGCTGCCTCGACTCCTGCTGGTCCGCATTCTCGTCGTCGCGTGCGTGCTCGCCGCGCCGATGCTCGCACACGCCGAGACCAAGGCGACGTCGCCGGCAAGCGCGTGTCCCGATCCGGCGACCATCGTGAAGAGGCTGCAGGATCGCTACGACGAGACGCGCACGTTCAGGGCGGTCGTGCGGCAGGAGATGAAGGTCAAGTCGCTCGACGTGAGCGACGTGTCCGAGGGGACCGTCGTCTTCAAGAAGCCCGGGAAGATGCGGTGGGACTTCCAGACGCCGAGGGTGCAGCAGATCGTGTCGGACGGACAGCTCCTCTGGGTCTACCAGCCCGACGATCGCCAGGTGATCAAGGCGCCGTTCAAGGCGGCGTTCGTGTCGACGACCCCGGTGTCGTTCCTGCTCGGCGTCGGACGCATCACCGACGACTTCAAGCCGCACGGCGATCCGCGCGGCTGTACCGGCGAGCGCATGTACGTTGGGCTCGCGTCGAAGACGAATGAAGACGTCGGCGCGCTCGCGTTCGGCGTCGACCGCGCGACCTACGACATCGTCGAGGCCTCCGTTACCGACCCGCTCGGCAACGTCACGACGCTCGGCTTCTCGTCGATCGCGCGAAATGTCGACGTGCCCGATGCGACGTTCGAGTTCGCGGTGCCGCGCGGGGTCGACGTCATCACGCCGCCGGGCGCGGCGATGCCGCCGTCGTGAGCGTCCGCCTCAGGACGGCGGAGTGACCTTCAGCTGGTAGGTGCCGCGCGCGCCGCCGTAGCCGTCGACCACGACGAAGTAGGTGACGCCGGCGCTCACGTTCAGCGTCACGCGCGAGCCGTGGTGGTCGTTCGGCTCGCCGGTGCCGCAGCCCGCCGTGTCGTCGTTGCAGGCACGCTCGGGGCCGCTCGCGCAGTTCGGCTGACGGACGGACACGATCGTGTCGAACAAGGTCGGGATGCCGCACGTCTCGATGACCGCGGTGCCGGACCGCGGTGCGACCCAGCGATAGACGGTTTCCGGCGCCGTATTGCTCGACGCGCAGCTCGCGGTGAGAAGGCTCGAGCCGCTCGTGAGCCCGAGGAACGTGCCGCCTTCGCTCGGCAATGTGATCGCGGAGTTGCACGCGCCGTTCGTCGCGGTCGCGACCGGTGTCGGCGTGCGGGTGGGCGTAGGCGTCCGGGTCCGGGTCGGCGTCGCCGTGCGTAGCGGCGTCGCCGTGCGAAGCGGTGTCGCGGTGCGAAGCGGCGTCGAGGTCGGAAGCGGCGTCGCCGTGCGCGCCGGTGAGCCGGTCGGTCCTGAAGGCGCCGTCACGGTCAGCGTGTAGGCGCCCGCGGCACCGTTGTAGCCGTCGACGACGATCAGATACGTGCGGCCGGCGGTCACGGCCATGGTGATCCGTGAGCCGTGGTAGGTGCTAGGCTCGCCGGTGCCGCAGCCGGGGGTGTCATCGTTGCACGCGAGCTGCGGGCCGGTGCACGCGTCGCCGCGCACGTACACGACGGTGTCGTAGAGCGTCGAGGTCCCGCACGTCTGGAAGGTCGCCGTGCCGCTCGCGTCGGGCGTCCACTGATAGATCCTCTCGGGGGAGGTGCCGGTCGAGCCGCAGGTGCCCGCTTGCGCGCTCGCTCCGCCGGTCGTGCCCGTGACCGTGCCGCCGGCGGCGGGAAGGACGGCGGTGACGGCGCAGCCGGGTACTGGGGTCGGCGTCGCGGTCGTCGACGCCGTTGCGGATCCAGTCGGGGTGGTCGCGGGCGCGACCGGGGTCGCGGTCGCCGAAGGTCCCGGCGTGACGGTGGCACCGTCGGTCGCCGACGCCGTCGCGTCCAGCGTCGGCGTCGCGGTCGGCGTGGACGTCGTGATCGGCGACGACGTGGCGGTCGGTGTCGCCGTCGCGGTCGGCGACGAGGTGGCGGTCGGTGTCGGCGTAACGGTCGGCGTCGATGCGGTGGTCGCGGTCGCCGTCCCTGTCGGCGATGCGACCGGCGTTGCCGTACGCGTCGGGGTCGCCGTTCGTGTCGGGGTCGGTGCGGTCGACGTCGGCCCCGGCCGCGTGAACGTCACCGGCTGCTGCGCGACGTTGTTGGTCTCCGAAAGCTCGGTGATGCGGTTGAACGGGTCGATCGTCACCCGCAGCATGTACGTGCCCGAGGGGACGCCGGTGATGTCGAGGTATTGGCAGCCGAGGTTCGGGCCGTAGAGATCCGAGCAGCCGGCGGTGATGCCCTGGTTCGCGCAGGTGTAGAACGGGGTCGCGCAGGTCGTGTCCCGCAGACAGTAGCCCTGCTTGTGACCTACCACGACGGCTTGTCCGGTCGCGTCGAGCAGCTCGTAGCGGGCGTAGTTGTTGTAGTGCGCGTGGTTGTGCCCTTCCGCCGGGCTGCAGACGAAGTTCTGGTCGCCGCAGACCTCGAGCGGATGCTGATCGCATGGGGTCGGGCACTGTGGGTCGCCGAGCACGAAGTCGGCGGTGCCGTCGTTCCGCGAGTAGGCGCCGAAGCGCAGCAGGTCGACGTGGGTCGTCGACTCGGCACAGCCCTCGACGACGTCGCCGCTGAACGTCGTCGTGTCGAACGCGATGCTCACCTCGACGATCTGCGGCACGAGGTCCGGAAGGCCATTCGCGGGCGGCACGCAGGTGCAGCCGCTCGTGCACTGTCCGCTCGGACACGCGGCGACATCCGCGCCGTCGCAGCCCTCGATGCCCTCACGGACGCCGTTCCCGCAGACGGTCGGGGGCCTCACGGTCAGCGTATAGGCACCGCGCGCGCCGTTGTAGCCGTCGACGGCGATCACGTACGTCTGCCCGGCGGTCACGGTGAACGCGACGCGTGAGCCGTGATAGTCGTTGGGCTCGCCGGTCGGGCAGCCCGCCGTGTCGTCGTTGCACGCGAGCTCTGCACCGCCGCAGGTGCCGGCGTGGACGTGGACGACGCTGTCGTAGAGCGTGCCCGTGCCGCAGGTTTGGATCACCGCTTGCCCGGAGCTCGTCGGTGTCCAGCGATAGACGCGCTCGGGGGAAGGGCCCGTCGAGCCGCACGTGCCCGTCATCGAGCCCGTGCCGCTGGTCGCGCCGACGAACGTCCCCCCCTCCGCAGGCAACGTCGCGATCGCCTGACACGACGTGCAACCCGAAGCGGCCGCGCCGCCGACGCACGTGCCGTCGTTGCAGGTGTCACCGGCGGAGCACGCGTTGCCGTCGTCGCAGGAGTTGCTGACGTCGGCGTAGACGCACCCAAGCGCGCTGTCGCAAAGCTCGTCGGTGCACGGGTTCGCGTCGTCGCAGTCCGCGGACGTCGTGCACGCGGACGCGCGGACCGGTAGCGCGAGCGAGCTCAGTACGAGCAGGAGGATCAGGTCGCGTCTGTTCCACATCGGAGCCCCCTCGGCCCTGGCGGGCCTAACCCACCGCGCACGCGATACGCCGCGAGGCTTAAGCCAACTATGCTCGGCCAGTCAAACCAATCACGGTGCCGCCGCCCGTCGCTGGCAAGCCGGAAGTCGCCCTGCTACGAACGCCGCATGCCTTCGTTCGACGTCGTGTCGAGGATCGACCTGCAGGAGGTCGACAACGCCCTCAACCAGACCCGGAAGGAAGTGGCGCAACGCTACGATCTGAAGGATAGCAAAACCGATATCGAATGGGATGAGAAGGAGCTCACCATCACGTCCGCCGACGACTTCAAGCTGAAGGCGGTGGTCGACGTGCTGCAGTCGAAGCTCGTGAAGCGCAACGTCCCGATCAAGAACCTCACGTACGGCACCGTCGAGGCGGCGCTGGGCGGACGCGCGCGCCAGAAGATCACCGTCCAGCAGGGCATCGAGACCGAGAAGGCTCGCGAAATCGTAAAGTTCATCAAGGGCAGCGGCGCCAAGGTGCAAGCCCAGATCATGGACGACGAGGTGCGCGTCTCGGGCAAGAAGCGTGACGATCTCCAGGACGTGATCGCCAAGCTGCGCGGTGCCGACCTGGGG
>JANNPN010000112.1:0-7900 GCA_031400185.1 Polyangiaceae bacterium | reverse complement strand
CGACGAAGGGCATGTCTTCTACGCCCGCGACGGCGCCGAGCGTCCAGTCGGCGCGCTCGCGGCCGGTGAGCTGCTCGACTCGAGCGCGCACTTCCCCGAGGGGTACGTCTTTCGCCGCATGGACGGCAGCACCGCGGTCTCGGCGGGTGCGGTCGCGGTCGCGGGCGTCGAGCCGGCGGGGGTCGCCGACGTCTACGGCTGCGTGGTCAACGAGACGGGGCGCTATTTCCTGACCGCCGGCGTCCTCTGCAAGGCGGCGTAGCGCCCGCCAGGCGTAGCTCGCGCCGCACGGCCGAACGCCCCCAAGGCCCCCTCCCGCAAGGCCCCAGCCAGGCAGGCCAAGCCGCGCGCGGCGCCGTCCCCACTACTCGCGACAGGGTGGCGTCGTCACCTGGGTCGCAGGGGCGACGTCGCTTGCGCGCACGCGCTCGCCGGCGCCGGCGGTTGTGCCCGCAGCCTTCCAGAGCTCGCTCGGCGCGACGCGCATGATGCGGACGTCGCGCGGCCGGCTGCCGGTCGCGATCACGAGGCCGACCGACGCGTCGATCGGTCCCCGCAGGCGACGCGCGGCGTCGGCGATCGACATGCCGTCGGTCGGCGTGTCCCCGATACGGACGATGCGGTCACCGGGTCGGATGCCGGCCGTGGCGGCCGGTCCGTCGGGCACGACGCGATCGACGATCAGCTCGGTACGGCCGCCGTCGTTCGTGCGCTGATCGAGCGACATGCCGATGATGCCGATGCCGCTCGGCGCGCCTGCCGCGCGCGCGGGGCGGCACGCATGCGTATGCGTGTGCGAGGGTTGCAGGGCTCGTGCACATCCCCCGACTGCGAGCGCAGCGACGACGATCAACGCCAGATGACTCCGCATGCTCGTCTCCCTCTCGGGCTGCTGGTCGTCGGGTGGAGGCCGTCGACCGCGTGTCGTCCGCACCGGCGCACGCGTCGAGCGCCGGAGGCGCCCTTATAGGAAGATTCCGCGTCGTTTGGCGAGCAGGCCGTCGAGGTCGGTCTGAATGGCGTTTCGCACGCGGGCAGTCAGCTCCCCGACGCGCTCGTCCTCGGATCGTCCATCCGGCGGCGGAGGCTCGATCGGCGCACCGAAGTGCATCGCCCACTTGGTGGGGAGAGGGAGCGCGCCCGCGACGCCGCAGAGCGGGAAGGTCGGCGTGATCGGAATCCACGGGATGCCGACGAGCCGTCCCGCTCGGTAGAGGCGGGCGACCACGGGATACGCCTCCTCGGCACCGACGATCGCGACCGGAACGATCGGGCTGCCGGTGCGGACGCTCAGCCGCGCTGTGCCCGTCTTGAACGGGCGGAGGCGATAGCGCTCGGTGCAGCGCTTCTCGACGCCGGCGATGCCCTCGGGAAAGAGTCCGACGAGCTCGCCGCGTCGGAGGAGCTCCTCCGCGTTCGGGAAGGACGCCGTGACGCCGCCGAGCCGACGGTATACATCGCCGATGACCGGTAGCGCGTCGACGAACTTGTCGTAGAGCACTCGCAGGCAGCGCTCGGTCTCGAGCTCCAGCGCGGTCGCGATCATGAACGCGTCGGCCGGGACGGCGCCGGAATGATTCGCAACGACGAGCGCCGGTCCCCGGGCGGGCACGTGCTCGATGCCGCTCACCTGGATCCGCCAGTACTGCTCGAACATGAAGCGGAAGACCGGGAGCGCGCGGTTCCGGAACGCGGGGTCGAGGCCGAACGGGTCGGGTCCGGCGAACGGATCGAGCGCGACCTGCTCGGCAGGCGAGGGCCTGACCTCCTCGGTCGGCGCGGCCGCGGGCGGGACGACCATCCCCTCGGTGGCGGGCGCCGGAGATCCGCCGATCGCCGTGGTGACGATCTCGATCTGATGATGCGCGAGGTCCGTGAGCGTCGCGACGAGGGCGGCCGCCGTGCGGTCGGCCACGTAGCGCAGCTCGACCGTCACCGGCGTGTGATGGCGGAGCCGGAGCGCCAGCGATTCGCGCCGGACGCGCGCGATCGCCGACTCGTCGAGGTCGGCGACGAACGTCAGCGCCGGATGGTCGCCCGTCGTCGGGTAGAGGCTGACGGCGAGGAGCCCCAATGCACGGACGGCGGGCGGGCGCACCTCCGGGGTCGCGTTCGGCCTGACGGATGCTACGGCTTGCGGCTCGGAGCGGATGAGCATGCGATCCCCACATGGTCCGCGCGGTGTCTCGGATTGTCAACGCGGTTTCGCCGGCGTCCCGGCGGGAATTTGATCTTGCGTCCTCCCCCGGCCGTCGATATTCCGGGGGGCCGTTCCGACGACGTCGGCGCTTCGCATGGTGACGACCCCCCAGGCCCGACGACCGGTGCTGTTCGTGTTGCCGACGCTCGGCGGCGGTGCCGCCCGGGTGGTCATCACGCTGCTCCGCCACCTCGACCGGACGCGCTTCGAGCCCCACCTGGTCGTCTTCTACACCTTCTACGGCTACTGGTTCGGTGCCGACGTCCCGGACGACGTGGTCCTGCACGTGCTCGAGGCGAAGCGCGCCCGGAACGCGATGCCGAAGCTGGTGCGCATCATCTGGAGGGTGCGGCCCGCGGTGCTGGTCGCGACCCAGGGGTACATCAACTTCCTCCTGCTGCTCGCGAAGCCGTTCCTGCCGTCGTGCAAGATCGTGATCCGCGAGGTCATCGGCGAGCACTACATGGAGCACAATCGGTTCCGGGATCTGCTCCAGCAGTGCTATCTCTGGCTCGTGCGTCGCGCCGACCGGATCATCACGCAGACCGAGGTCGTCGCACGCCGGTTGACCGTCGAGATCGGGCCCCGACCGGGGCAGATCGAGTGCGTGCACAATCCGGTCGACGCCGAGCGTCTCGCGGCGGCCGCGGCCGCATCGGCCTCGCCGTTCACCGGCCCCGGGCCACACCTCCTCGCGATGGGGCGGCTCACGGTGCAGAAGGGCTTCGACATGCTGCTCGAGGCACTCGTCGGCGTCCGCGCGGCGGGCGTCCCGGCACGGCTCACGATCGTTGGCGTCGGCGAGCTCGAGGCCGAGCTGCGGGCGCAGGTAGCGGCGCTCGGGCTCGGCGACGCCGTCGCGCTCGTCGGTTTCCAGGAGCATCCCGCGCGCTTCTTCGCGCACGCGGACGTCTTCGTGCTGTCGTCGCGCTACGAGGGCATGCCGAACGTAGTGCTGGAAGCGTTCGCGTGCGGTTTGCCCGTCGTGGCCTTCGATTGTCCCCACGGCGTCAGCGAGATCGTTCACGACGGCGTGAACGGGAGGCTGGTCGCGGCCGGTGACGTGCCCGCGCTCACGGCGGCGCTGATCGACGTGCTCCGCGACGACGCCGCGCGTGCACGCATGCGGGCCGCGATACCCGCGGCGCTTCGGCCGTTCACGGCCCCGGCCGTGAGCGCGCGCTGGAACGCGCTCTTCACGGAGCTGACCGGCGCCTGAGGGCGTCAGGCGGCCTCAGGCATCGTTCATGTGCGGTATTTGCGGCATCGTCGACTTCGAGCCCAGCCGTCCGATCGCCCCCGAGCTGGTCGATCGGATGCGGGACACGATGAAAAATCGCGGTCCCGACGACGCCGATACGAAGATCCTACCGCACGCAGGCCTCGCGCACCGTCGACTCGCCATCATCGATCTTTCGCCCCGTGGTCGACAGCCGATGAGCAACGAGGACGGCTCGGTGTGGATGGTCTACAACGGCGAGATCTACGACTTCGAAACGCTCCGCGCCGAGCTGCTCGCCGCCGGTCACCGTTTCACGAGCGACTCGGACTCGGACGTCCTGGTCCACGGCTACGAAGAGTGGGGCATCCACGGCTTGCTCGAGCGCGTGAACGGCATGTTCGCGTTCGCGATCTGGGACGCGCCGAAACGGACGCTGCACCTCGCCCGTGACCGGCTCGGGAAGAAGCCGCTCTACTACGGCCGGCACGAGGGGCGGTTCCTCTTCGCGTCCGAGCTGAAGGCGCTCTGGGTGACGGATCCGGGGGGCTGGCGCGTTCGGCCCGACTCGCTCGCGCGCTTCCTCTACTGGACGTACTTGCCGGGCCGCGAGACCATCTACGCCGACGCCTACCAGCTGCTGCCGGGCCACGTGCTCACGGTGACGGCCGACGGCCAGCGCGAAGAGCGCTATTGGCGGCTCTCGTTCGCGCGGAAGATCTCCGCGTCGGCCGACGATCTCGTGCGCGACGCCGACTGCGTCGTGAAGGCCGCCGTGCGACGCCGCTTGCGAAGTGACGTGCCGCTCGGCGCGTTCTTGAGCGGGGGCGTCGACAGCGGGATCGTCGTGAGCTGCATGGCCGACGGGGCCGCGCAGACGGTGCGGACATTCTCGATGGGCACCGGCGACGCGGCGCACGACGAGCGCAGCTACGCGCGTCGCGTCGCCGCGCACTGCGGAACCACGCACACCGAGTTCGAGGTCACGGCCGACGCGTGGGGCTTGCTGCCGCGGCTCGTCTGGGAGTTCGGCCAGCCCTTCGGCGACGAGGCTTGCGTCCCGACCTACTACGTTGCGAAGAGCGCGCGGCAGCACGTGACGGTCGCGCTCACCGGCGACGGCGGCGACGAGTCGTTCGCGGGGTACAGCCAGCACCTCGGCCGGACGCTCGGGGAAGCGGTCGCGCGGGTCGTGCCGCAGGCACTGTTGCAGCGCTGGCGCCGCAACAACACGGCGCTGCTCGACGCGGGGGACCGCGGCTGGCGCGCGTCGGCGGCGCGGTTCCTGCGCTACGCGGAGGCGGACCGCCTCGCGAACTGGGCGGGTACCACCACCTGGTCGCTGCACCACGTGCCGGCGCTCTGGGCCGCGCCGCATCGCGGCCTGGCGGACCGCGACGTGCTGCTCGGCTATGCGCTCGAGGCCGCGGCGGACTTCGACGGCGACTCGGCGCTCGACCGGGCGCTCCATCACGACCTCACCGTGTTGTTGCCGTTCGGGTACAACCCGAAGGTCGACGTCGCGACCATGATGAGCAGCCTCGAGGCACGCTGCCCGTTCCAGGACCGCGAGGTGGTCGAGTGGGCGGCGACGGTGCCCGCCTCGGCGAAGCTCCGGCCGTGGGAGGCGAAGGCGCTGCTCAAGCAGGTCGCGGCGCGACGGCTCCCGCGCGAGGTCGTCTACCGTCCGAAGCACGGCTTCTCGATCCCGCACGACGCGTGGTTTCGCGGCGCCTGGGCGGCGCCCGCGCGGGCGATCATCTTCTCCGACCAAGCACGGAGCCGCGGGTTCTTCGACTACGACTACCTCGAGCGGCTCTGGCAGGCGCACGCGGCCGGGACTGCGCGCCACGGGACGAGGTTCTGGCTGCTCCTCTGGCTCGAGCTCTGGTTCCGGACATTCGTCGATCGCTCGTTCGGACCCGACGACGCCATGCCCGCGCTCGCGCTAGGATGAGCCGAGCATGCGGATCTGCTACATCGTCCATTCGCAGAGCCACTTCGCGGCGCCCTACATCGATCACTTCGCGCGCCGCGGCCACGAGATCCACCTCATCAGCTTCACGCACGACCTCCTACCGAACACGGTGAATCATCATCCGCTGGCGCACGACTGTGATCCGACGAACAGCCCGCTCGCCTACGTGCGAGCGATTCCCCAGGTACGCCGGCTGGTGCGCTCGATCGCGCCCGACTTGGTGCATGCCCACTTCCTCACCAGCAACGGGCTCGTCGCGACCGCGAGCGGGTTCCACCCCCTGGTCGTGAGCGCGCGCGGCAGCGACGTGCACAACTCGCTGCGCTCGGCCGCCCGACGCGCGCTCATCCGCTGGGTCGTGCAGCGCGCGGATCTCGTGAACCCGGTGTCCGCGGAGCTCGCGGAGAAGATCGCGACGCTCGGCGTCCCGGCGGAGAAGACGCTGCAGCTCTCGCAGGGCATCGACGCCAAGCGTTTCGACGGGCCGCGTTCGGTCCACGCCGACGGGGTGCCGCGCATCATCTGCACGCGGAAGCTCCATCGCCCGTACCAGCCGCAGACGATCGTCGCGGCGCTCGCGCAGGTCGCGGCCGCGGGCGTGCGTTTCCACGCGACGTTCGCGGCCGACGGTCGCGACCTCGCGAACCTGCGCCAGGAGGTCGCCGCACGCGGGCTCGCCGATCGCGTCGAGTTCCTCGGCGGCTACCCGGCCGAAGCGCTGCCACAATTGCTGGCGCGCGCGGACGTCTACGTATCCGCGTCGCTCTGGGACGGCACGAGTCCGGCGCTCCTCGAAGCGATGGCGGCGGGCGTGTTCCCCGTCGTGAGCGATTGTCCGGCGAACCGCGAGTGGCTCTCCCACGACGGTGCGGGGCTCTTTTTTCCGCCCGACGACGTCGATGCGCTCGCGCGCGCGTTGCGGCAGGCCATGGCGTCGCCGGCGCTCCGCGACGCGGCGTGCGAGCGCAACCGGTCGCTCGTCCGATCGGAAGCCGATCGCGACACCAACCTCGACGTCCTCGGTACGCACTACGAGCGGCTCGTCGCCGCGCACCGGCGCGGACGGGCCGCGGCGCCCGTAAGCGGGGAGGGACCGGCGCTCGCCCGAGCGGGCGGAGCTGGTTGAGTGCGGTGCCGAGCCTGACGAGCAGCGCGCGCGAGGCGGCTGCCCGCATCGTGAGCGCGACCGGCGCGTATCGTGCGTTCAGCGGCCCGCTCGGGAAGCTCCGCGGGGGCTTCGTGCTCGCGTACCACAATCTGCCCGCGGCGAGTTTCATCGCGCAGATCTCCGCGCTCGCGCCACAGCGTCCCGTGGCGCTCGATGAGCTCGTCGAGCGGCACGCCCGCGGGGCGTCGACGAGCGGGCTTTTCGCGATCACGTTCGACGACGGCGTGGGCCAGACCGTGCGCGAGATCGCGGGGGCCGCGACCGCCCACCAATGGCCCGTCACGTTCTACCTGCCGACGGCGTACCTCGACGCGCCCGGCGGCATGCCGTTCCAGTGGCTCCGCGCCATCGAGCGGAGCGTGCCGGCGCAAGCGATCGAGCTTCCCGGCGAGACGCTCGACTTCTCGGCGCCGGACGCGGTGCGGCGCTTCGCGAAAGACCTCACGAAGGTCATGTACACGCGGCCATGGGCCGAGTACGGGCCGCGGCTCCGTGTGCTCGCGGCGGCACTCGTCGAGCGGGGTATCGTGCGCCCCGAAGCGTTGGCGTCGCCGCCGGCAATCACGTGGCCGGAGGTCGAGCGCCTCGCACGCGAGGGCGTCATGAGCTTCGAGAGTCATGGGATCACGCACACCGCCGTCGCAGCTCTCAATGACGACGAGCTCGAGCACGAGCTGGTTGCGAGTCAGCGCACGATCTCGGACCATACCGGGCGGCCGTGCCGGCACTTCTGCTATCCGTACGGCGGAGCAGCGAGCATCGGGACCCTCGCGCCTGCCCGTGTCGCGCGCCACTACCGCTCGGCGACGACGATGGCGCGCGGACGACTCGGCCGAGCGCCGCTGCAACTACTGCCGCGCGTCCCGGTCTATCCGCACGACGACCGGGCGCTTGTGCGGCTCAAGGTGCTGACCGCCTAGCGATCGTTTTGCTTGACTGACCCGAAGCCGGTGCTACGCCACTCGACGATGGTCGACGACATGCGGCGGCACACCGAGGACGTCATCCGCTCCTACGGCGAGCTCGATCTCCGCGTCGCGAGCACCGGTATGGACGGCATCGCCGGATTGCTGATCGTGTCGCAGCACGTGCAGGCGGCGCTCGGAGTGGTTGCATCGCAGGAGCTCGAGTGGCTCATGCGCGAGGTGCGGGTGCTGCTCGAGCGTCTGGTCCGAATGGACTCGCAGCTCCAGCGGCTGCGCGCCCTCAAGACCGTGCTCGGCGCCGACGCATCGTGGACGGGCTCCGGGCCACGTCTCCTCGAATGATGCTCGGGGCGACAGTTGGACGCTCGTGCGGGTTTGCACGAGATGCTGGCCTCAATTGCGAGGCTTA
>JANNPN010000092.1:0-2088 GCA_031400185.1 Polyangiaceae bacterium | reverse complement strand
CCTCCCGGCGCTCGTCCACACCCCGCACCGCGACAAGAAGCGCGGTACCGAGCGCAGCCTGGCGCTGGTCCGCGAGGCGAAGTTCCCGGAGGAGCGCGTCCTCATCGACCACAACAACGAAGAGACGCTGCCGCTCGTGCTCGCGACCGGCTGCTGGGCGGGGCACTCGATCTACCCAAACAGCAAGATGGACGAGCCGCGCATGGCGGCGCTCGTGAAGCGCTACGGCAGCGCGCGCATCATCATCAACAGCGCAGCCGACTGGGGCATCAGCGACCCGCTGAAGGTGCCGAAGATGGTCGCGGTGATGCGCGCGCAGGGGATCGGCGACGCCGAGATCGAGACGATCGTCTGGGGCAATCCCGTCGCGTTCTTCGGGCAGAGCGGGCGTCTCACGCTCGACGCCGCCGCCGCCCGGGCCGGCACCTTCGAAGGGAACTCCGTCCGCCGCGGCTGAGCGGCCGGCCGTCGCTTCGTGCAGCGCACCGTCGTCCTGAACGTCGTCGGGCTCGCGCCTGCATTGCTCGGCGATGCGACGCCGCACCTATCGGCGTTCGCGGCCGCCGGCCGGATGCGTCCGATGACGACCGTGGTCCCAGCCGTGACCTGCACCGCCCAGTCGACGCTGGTCACCGGCACGCTGCCGCGCGAGCATGGCGCCGTCGCCAACGGCTGGTACTTTCGCGACCTCGCGGAGATCTGGTTCTGGCGACAGTCCAATCATCTCGTCGCGGGCGAGAAGATCTGGGAAGCGGCGGCGCGCCGCGATCCCGACTTCACCTGCGCGAAGCTCTTCTGGTGGTACAACATGTACAGCACCGCCACCTGGTCGGTGACGCCGCGGCCGATGTACCCGGCCGACGGCCGGAAGCTCCCGGACATCTACGCGACGCCGATCGAGCTCCGGGATGAGCTGCAGGCGAAGCTCGGGACGTTCCCGCTGTTCACGTTCTGGGGGCCGTCGACCGACATCGGCGCGACGCGCTGGATCGCGGACTGCGCGCGGCACGTCTACGACACGCGGCGCCCAACGCTGACCCTCGTCTACCTGCCACACCTCGACTACGTGCTGCAGCGGCTCGGCCCGAGCGACCCGCGGGTCGCGAAGGATCTGGGCGAGATCGACGCGGTGTGCGGCGAGCTGATCGACCACGTGCGGCGCGACGGCGCGCGCGTGATCGTGCTCTCGGAGTACGGCATCACCGAGGTGCGTGACGCGATCCACGTGAACCGCGCGCTGCGGGACGCTGGGCTCGTCGCGATCAAGCCGGAGCTCGGGCACGACATGCTGGACCCCGGCGCGTCGGAGGCGTTCGCCGTCGCCGACCATCAGCTGGCGCACGTCTACGTGCGGCGTCGCGAGCGCATCCCGGAGGTGCAGCGTCTGCTCGCGAAACTCGACGGGGTCGAGCGCGTGCTCGACGAGGAGGGGAAGCGCGCGGCCGGACTCGACCACCCGCGCTCGGGCGAGCTCGTCGCGGTGTCCGCGGCCGACCGCTGGTTCAGCTACTACTTCTGGCTCGACGACGCGCGTGCGCCCGATTACGCGCGCACCGTCGACATCCACCGAAAGCCCGGCTACGACCCGGTCGAGCTCTTCGTCGATCCGGAGCTCTGGCTGCCACACGTCAAAGTCGGGTGGACGCTGGCGAAGAAAGCGGCCGGCTTCCGCTATCTGATGGACGTGATCCCGCTCGATACCCGGCTCGTCCGCGGATCGCACGGGCGGCTCACCGATGATCCCGCCGCTGGCCCGCTCTTCATGAGCACCGAGGCCGACCTCGTCCCTGAGCACGTGTCGGCGGTCGACGTGAAGGGCCTCGTGCTGCAGCACGTCTTCGGCCGCTGATCGCGTCGTGGGCGGGCGAGGCCGCACCGCCGCTCCGAAACGACGTGTCGACGGCCGTAGGCGCTGGGGACCGGAGGCTCTCGAGCGGACGAAGGACCCGCTACCCCCGGGACCCGACGACCTCGAAGCTACGATGACGTCCTCAGCGCGGTCGCGATCACGCGACCCGCGGCGAGAAGCCTCGATGTCTCTTCATCGGTGATCGCGCGTTCGCCCATCCAGCCGATGCCCAAGGTACC
>JANNPN010000080.1:0-12566 GCA_031400185.1 Polyangiaceae bacterium | reverse complement strand
GACGGAGCGCGCCGCAGGCGACGTAGAGCGACGCCGCGAGCCAGCCCCAGTTGCCCCAGGGCTCGAGCGCCCACTTGTAGACCAAGATACCCGGTGCCACGCCGAAAGCGACGAGGTCGGAGAGCGAGTCGTACTCAATGCCGAAGCGGCTCGTCGACTTGGTGAGACGGGCGATCCGTCCGTCGAGGCCGTCGAAGACGTGGGCGACGAGGATGCAGATCGCGGCGACTTGGTAGGATCCGTCGATCGTCGCGATGATCGAGTAGAAGCCGGAGAAGAGCCCGCACGTCGTGATGAGGTTCGGCAGGAGGTAGACGCCGCGATGGAGCGGCTCGTCGGGTTCTCGCTCCCGTCGACCGTGGACCAGCCGGACGTCGCTCATGGATACGAACCTATGATGGTCTCCCCCGCCGTCGTACGGTCACCGATCGCGACGTGTAACTTGACCACCTCGGGGACATAGAGGTCAAGCCGCGATCCGAACATGATCATGCCGTAACGATCGCCCCGCCGGACCGTGTCGTCGACCGCGACCTTGCAGACGATGCGCCGCGCGAGCTGGCCCGCGATCTGCACGAAGAGGATCCGCGCGCCGCGCCGGTCCTCGACCACGACGGCGTTCCGTTCATTCAACTCGGACGCCTTGTCGAGGAAGGCCGCATGGAAGTGCCCCGGATAATGCTCCACGTGTCGCACGGTGCCGTCGATCGGAATGCGGTTCACGTGCACGTTCAAGGGCGACATGAAGATGCTGACCCGCCGGCACGGCGCGCCCACGACCTCGTTGTCGCGGATGACGTCGCTGATCGCGACCACCTTGCCGTCGGCCGGCGAGGTGATGAGGGCATCGCCGCCCGGCACGACGCGTTCCGGGTCGCGGAAGAAATTGACGACGAGCACCGCGAACACGATGAGCGGCCACGCGACCCACGCGGGCGCCGACAGGAGCGCGAGCACGGCGATCGCGAGCGCGAGCGCAACGTAGGTGTACCCTTCGCGGGCGAGCCTCATCCGACCAAGCGTCCTCGGCGACGGCGCGCGGTCAGTTCTTCGTTTTGTCGACGAGGCGGTTCGAGCCGAGCCACGGCATCAGCGAGCGGAGCGACGCGCCCACTTCCTCGATCGGGTGGTGCTCGGCTTCCTTCCGAAGCTCGCGGAAGTGCGGCTGGCCGCAGCGGTGCTCTGTGATCCATTCGTCGGCGAACTTGCCGCTCTGAATCTCGCCGAGGATCTGCTTCATCGCAGCGCGCGCCTCGGGACCGATGACGCGCTTGCCTCGCGTCATGTCGCCGTACTCGGCCGTGTTGCTGATCGAGTAGCGCATGTTGGCGATGCCGCCCTCGTAGATGAGGTCGACGATCAGCTTCACCTCGTGCAGACACTCGAAATACGCCATCTCGGGCGCGTAGCCAGCCTCGACGAGCGTCTCGTAGCCGGCACGAATGAGCTCGGTGATGCCGCCGCAGAGGACCGCCTGCTCGCCGAAAAGATCGGTCTCGGTCTCCTCGCGGAAGTTGGTCTCGATGATCGCCGCGCGCGCACCGCCGATCGCCTTGCCGTACGCGAGGCCGACCGTCTGCGTATCGCCGCTCGGATCCTGATGAATGGCGAGAAGGCACGGGACGCCACGGCCGCGCTCGTACTCGCTGCGGACCAGATGGCCCGGACCCTTGGGCGCGATCATGAAGACGTTCACGTCTTTCGGCGGCACGATCTTCTTGAAGTGGATGTTGAATCCGTGGCCGAACGCTAGATACTTGCCGGCTTTCATGCCGGGCGCGATCTCGGCGTCATACATCTCGCTTGCCATCTCGTCGGGCACGAGGATCATGACGATGTCGCCCCAGGCCGCAGCCTCGGCGGTGGGCAGCACTCTCAACCCCGCGGTCTCGGCCTTTTTCCACGACGCACTGTCGCGGCGGAGCCCGACGACGACGTCGATGCCGCTGTCGCGGAGGTTCAGCGCGTGCGCGTGCCCCTGGCTGCCGTATCCAATGACGGCGACCTTCTTGCCCTTCAGGTTGCCGAGATCGGCATCTTTTTCGGTGAAGACGTTCACGCGACCTTCTCCTTCTCGTCGTCGGCCGTACCGGCGAGCGTGCGCGAACCGCGCAGCATCGCGATACGGCCGGTGCGAACGATCTCGGCAATGCCGAGGGGTTTCAAGAGCTCGATGATGGCGGCAATCTTGTCCTGGGACCCGGTGACCTCGACGACGTGCGTGCTCGGTCCGACGTCGATGATCTTGCCGCGGAAGATGTCGACGATGTGCATCACCTCGGCGCGCGTCCGTTCGTCGGCCTTGACCTTGATCAAGACGAGCTCGCGTTCGACGTGCGCGCTGTCCTTGAAGTCGGAAACGCGGATGACGGCAACGAGCTTGTTCAGCTGCTTGGTGATCTGCTCGACGACCGCGTCGTCACCGGCGGTCACGAGCGTGATGCACGACACGGTCGGATCCATGGTTTCGGCAACGGCGAGGCTCTCGATGTTGAACCCGCGCCCGCTGAACATCCCCGCGACGCGCGCGAGGACGCCGAACTCGTTCTCGACCAGAACCGATATCGTGTGTCGCATCTCGCCTCGTTTCGGCGCCTCGGGGGAAACGCAGGCGTGCCTGCGACCGCGGCTCAGCGGTACTTGGTCAGGATCTCCATCATGCGATCTTTGCCCGCGAGCTTCACCTTCTGCAGCCGTTTCCGTTCGACCTCCTCGTCTTGGTTGAGGAAGCCTTTGTGGTTGAAATTTGCCAATTGCTTCTCGAGCTGGACGTGCTCGTCGTAGAAACGCTTGAGGTCGGGATCTCGATCGACCAGGGAAAGGATGAGCTGCTCGTCCTTAGCCTCCATGGGAGACTCCTTTCAGCGTGACCCTGGGGTGGGTGAGAGAGTTGCGGCGGAAATGCCTACAAGTATTGAAAAACACTAGCATTTGCTTCTAGTACACGATCGGCACCTTGTCAACGAATGCGAGCGACTTGGACGCTCCCGACGGCGAGTGCGCGCTCTGCACGAGCTCCGCTTCGGGCGGACGCACGTAGGTCGGCGTGAGATCGGCGAGCGCTTCGACGGGCGACACCTCGGCGAGACGGGCGACAGCGAGGCGCGCGACCGCGACGGCGCTCGGCGGATACGACGCAGACGGTAGGAGACGCGCACCGGTGCCGAGAATGCGCGTGAACACGTCGCCGTACGCTTCGACCGCGTCGCCGATGAACGTGCACTCGGGGCCGACCGCCTCTGCGAGCCGCTCCGCCGCGATCGCACACGGCTCCCCGCGCCGGGCGAGACCCCGACCATCGCGCTCGTACACCGCGCCATAGACCTCTCGTTTGCGTGCATCGAGGACGGCACACAGGCGACCTTCGACCGGCGGCGCAACGACCGCGAGCGCGTCGAGCGTCGGCACGCCGATCAGCCGGTAGCCGCCAGAGAAGGCGAGCCCTTTCGCGAAACTGAGCGCAATCCGCAGGCCCGTGAACGATCCGGGACCGATCGTGACGGCGAGCGCGTCGTTCGGACGAAGCCGGCCGCCCGCCTCCAGCGTCTCTGCGACCAAACGCGGCAGGGTGCCCGCGTGATTCGACGACGTTCGCTCCGCTCGCTCGGCACGCACGACGCCGTCCTCGACGAGCGCCACGCTGCACCGCCACGTGGCAGTGTCGATCGCGAGGATGCGCGTCAGGCCGTCCTCATCCCGCGACGATGCGCGAGATGTCGTTGTAGAAGACGAACACCATGAGCGCGAGCAACAAGAACAGCCCGACCTGCTGCGCCATCTCGCGCTGCCGGAGCGCGAGCGGCCGACCGCGAATCGCCTCGAACGCGAAGAAGAGCAGATGGCCGCCGTCGAGGACCGGAATCGGCAACAAATTGAGCACGCCGAGATTCACGCTAATGAGCCCGAGGAAGCGGATGAGATAGTCGAGCCCGCGCTCGGCTTGCTGGCCGGCGGCCTGGACGATCAGGATCGGTCCGCCGAGGTCGCGCGCAGACACCGAGCCCTGGAAGATTTTCACGACGCTCAGCAGCGTCATCTTCACCCAGAAGTACGTCTCGTAGGCGCCGAGTCCGATCGCGTTCACCAGCGACACCGGTGCGATCTCGACGAACCGCTCGATGCCGATGAGATACGCCTTTCCGGTCTCCTCGCCGAAGACCGTCTTCTCGGGACGTTCCTCGGGAACCGCCGTCAGCGTCTCGGTGGCTCCGTCCTCGCGCCGCACCTCCATCGACAGCGACTTGCCACCGCTCGCGCGCACGGCCTGCGAGAGCGCGTCCCAGGTCGCGATCGGGTTGCCGTCGATCGCGACGACGGTATCGCCGCGGCGGAGGCCAGCTTGTTGCGCGGCCATCCCCTCCATGACGCCGCCGATCTTCGGCGCGTCCGTCGGGGTCCCGGCCCCGTACATTGCGAACACGACCGTGAATGCGACGGTCGCGGTCACGAGGTTCATCATCGGGCCGGCGAGCACGATCGCCGTCCGCGTGATCAGCGGCTGCTGGGAGAACGCGTGCGCGGCGTCCGCCGTCGGCACGTCGTCCTCGGGGTCGTCGCCCAGCATCTTCACGTAGCCGCCGAGGGGGATCGCGCTCACGGCGTACTCGGTGACGCCGCGGCGCCACGCGAGCAGCCGCGGGCCGAAGCCGAGCGAGAAGCGCAGCACGGTGACACCCGACCACTTGGCGACCGCGAAGTGCCCGAGCTCGTGCACGAAGATCAATAGGCCGAGGATCAGGATCGCGATCAGAATGTTGCCGCCCATGGGTGCCGTCCTTTGTGTGCGTCAGTACCCGAAAAAGAATCGGGCGTAATAGTAGACGAGCGGGGCGGGGAACACGAGACTATCAATGCGATCGAGCACCCCGCCGTGCCCGGGAATGATCCACCCGGAATCCTTGGCACCGAACGCGCGCTTGAGCATCGATTCGCAGAGATCGCCGACTTGGGCGAGGCAGCCGACGGCGAGGGAGAGGGCGAGAATCTCGACCCACCCGAGGGTCGGAAGGAACACGAGCTTGCAGAACGCGCCGCCGAGCAGATTCGCCACCACCGCAGCGACACTGCCCTCGATCGTCTTGCCGGGACTGACAGATGGCATGAGTTTGTGGCGGCCGAACCACCGTCCGCCGAAGTAGCCGCCGACGTCACCCGCCATCGCGATGATCACCGTGTAGATGACCCACCGCCACCCTCCGGGCTCGACGCCCGGCGACACCGGGTCCGGCAATGCGTGCATCCACACGTAGTGCGGCAAGAGGAACGCCGTGTAGAGCGTGCCGAGCAAGGTGAGCCCGAGCGCATCGACGCCGTGACGAAGGTCGTCCTTCCGCGCGAGCGCCATCACCAGGCCGGCGATCACGACGGCCGCGAGCGCCATTGCGAAGCGCGCATGAGTGGGCACCAACATCGCAGACAAGAGCAGCGTGCCCGCGGCGATGCCGAAACCGCGGTCCCAGGCGTCTCCCGGAAACGCCATGGCGCAGTACTCGGCGACGCCGACGAGCGTCGCCACGCCCACGAGCCACACGAAGAGGGACCACGGGTTCCAGACGATCAGCCAGATGAGCAGCGGGATCGCGACCGCTGCGGTGGCCAGTCTAGTGCGCAGCACGCAATCGTTCGCGCTCGGCCTGCTCCCCGGTGCGGCCGAACCGCCGCTCGCGTCGCTGGAAGTGCGCGATGGCGTCGAGGAACTCGCGCTCCCGGAAATCCGGCCAGAGCGTGTCGGTGACGTAGATCTCGGTATACGCGATCTGCCACAGCAGGAAGTTGCTGATGCGCATCTCGCCGCTCGTCCGGATGAGGAGGTCGGGATCGGGAACACCGGCCGTGCCGAGATGGGCGGCCACGAGCTCCTGGTCGACGTCCTCCGGGTCGATCTCACCACGCCGCACCCGCCGCGCGATCGCGCGGACGGCGTCGGTGATCTCTTCACGCGCGCCGTAGCTGACGGCGAGGATCACGGTCATGCCCGTGTTTTCCCGCGTGTCCTCGATCGTCTGCCGAAGCGCCGCCTGCACCTCGCGCGGCAGCTTCCGAAGGTTGCCGATCGCGAGCAGGCGGATCCCGTTCTTCATCATCTTCTTGAGCTCGGCGGCGAGGAAGTGCCGGAGGAAGCGCATGAGCGCGGCGACTTCGTCCCGCGGGCGCTGCCAGTTCTCCGTCGAGAACGCATAGAGGCTGAGATACGGGATACCGAGCCGGCGCGCGGTCTCGACGATCTCCTGCACGGACTGCTTGCCGCGGCGGTGACCCGTGATGCGCGTCAGGCCCCGCTGGGTCGCCCAGCGCCCGTTACCGTCCATGATGATCGCCACGTGACGTGGCAGCCGGTCCTTGTCGATCTCGGAATCGTCCATCAGACGGCCATGATCTCGTCTTCTTTGGTCTTGAGGACCTTGTCGACCTTCTCGACGTACTCCTTGGTGAGGTGCTCGACGCGCTCCTGATCGCGTTTCATGTCGTCGTCGGTGAGCTCCTTCTCTTTGTGGAGCTCCTTCATCATCTCGATGGCGTCGCGCCGATGCGCGCGCACCGAGACGCGGAACTCCTCGGCGAGCTTCTTCACATGCTTCACGAGATCGCGCCGGCGCGCTTCGGTGAGCTCCGGGATGGGAATGCGGATGATCTTCCCGTCGTTCTGGGGCGTGAGCCCGAGGTCGGAGGTCAGGATCGCGCGCTCGATGTCGCCGATGGCGCTCCGGTCGAACGGCTGCACGACGAGGAGCCGCGCCTCGGGCGCCGACAACGACGCCAGCTGGTTCAGCGGCGTCCTCGCACCGTAGTACTCGACGATGACACCGTCGAGAAGCGCCGTGGTCGCGCGTGCGGTGCGGAGCCTCGACAGGTCGCGTTTGAACGCCGTGACGGTCTGCTCCATTTCCTGCTTGCAGTCATCGATGACCGTGCCCATTCAGTCCCCCTTCCCCACTCCCGCTGCCAGCCCGCCGGGCTGGGCGTGGGCATGCACGATGGTGCCGATGGGATCACCGAGCACCGCTTTCCGGATGTTGCCGGCCTGGAGCAGGTTGAAGACGATGACCGGCAACCCGTTGTCCATGCAGAGCGAGATCGCCGTCGAGTCCATGACCTTGAGCTCGCGATTCAGGACCTCGATGTACGTGAGCTCGCGGTAGCGAATGGCCGTCGGGTCCTTGGCGGGATCCGCACTGTAGACGCCGTCGACCTTGGTCGCTTTCAGGATGACCTCGGCACCGATCTCCATCGCGCGGAGGCTCGCGGCGGTGTCGGTCGAGAAATACGGATTGCCGGTGCCCGCGCCGAAGATCACGATGCGGCCCTTCTCGAGGTGGCGGGTGGCGCGCCGCCGGATGTACGACTCGGCGACCTCCTGAATCGCGATCGCCGACTGAACGCGCGTGCTGACGCCGAGCTTCTCGAGGGCGTTCTGCAACGCGAGGCTGTTGATGACCGTCGCGAGCATGCCCATGTAGTCGCCGGTCGCCCGGTCGACCCCGAACGCACTCCCGGCGAGCCCGCGAAAGATGTTGCCGCCACCCACCACGAGGGCGAGCTCGCAGCCGAGCTCGTGGACGTCCTGGATCTCGCGAGCGAACGTGCCGACGGCGTCGGCGTCGATGCCGAAGCCCGCGCTTCCGGCCAGGGCCTCCCCGCTGATCTTCAGGAGAACCCGTCGATAGCGCAGCGAAGAGCCAGGGACGGTGGACCCGCGCAACGGTGCGCCAGGTTCCATCGTCCCCACACCGTGACTAGGGCTTAGGGGCCCCGTCATCGACTTGGTTTTGCTCAACGCCTTCTCCGAGCTGGAAGCGCATGAACCGGCGAACGGAAATGTTCTCCCCGAGCTTGCCAATCGCGTCGGCGACCACCTGGCGGACGGGCTTGCCAGGCTCCTTCACGTAGTCCTGGTCGAGGAGACAGACCTCGGCCGCGTACTTGTCGAGCTTGCCCTCGACCATCTTCGCGATGACCTGGGGCGGCTTCCCCGACTGCGCCGCCTGCGCGGCGTAGATCGAACGCTCGCGCTCGAGCTCGCCGGCGGGAATCTCCTCGCGCGTCACGTAGAGCGGGCGGGCGGCCGCGACCTGCATCGCGAGGCTCCGGACGAATTGCTGGAAATCGTCGGTGCGCGCGACGAAATCGGTTTCGCAGTTCACCTCGATCAGCACGCCGATCTTGCCGCCAGCGTGAATGTACGAGCCGATGACGCCCTCGGCGGTCGCGCGGCCCGCCTTCTTCGCCGCGGCCGCGAGGCCGCGTTCCCGAAGATACCGTACCGCGGCTTCGAGATCGCCGCCGCTCTCGCGGAGCGCCGCCTTGCAATCCATGAACCCCGCCCCGGTCTTCTCGCGGAGGTCTTTCACATGCTGAGCACTGACCTCACTCATCCTATCTCGCCCCCGGCCGATTCCTCGATGACCGCCGCGTCGTCCATGCTCGGGGCCTCGATCTCTTCTTCGTCGGCACCCTGCCCGCGCTGCCGCTCCTCGCCGAGCGCACGGCCTTCGATGACGGCGTCGGCGATGGCGGTGCAGAAGAGACGAATGGCACGGATCGCGTCGTCGTTCCCCGGGATCTTGTAATCGATGACGTCGGGGTCGCAGTTGGTGTCGACCGCGGCGACGACCGGGATGCCGAGCTTGTTGGCTTCCTTGACGGCGATCTCTTCCTTCTTCGGATCGACGATGAAGAGCGCATCGGGGAGCTTCTTCATGTTCTTGATGCCGCCGAGCGAGATCATGAGCTTGTCGCGCTCGCGCGAGATCATGATCAGCTCTTTCTTCGTGAGCGCGTCGGCCATGGCCGGGCTCTCGAGCGTCTCTTCGTGCTTTCGCAGGCGGTCGATCGATTGTTTGATGGTCTGGAAGTTGGTGAGCATGCCGCCGAGCCAGCGGTTGGTGACGAAGAACATGCCACAACGCTCAGCCTCTTCGCGGATCGCGTCCTGCGCCTGCTTCTTGGTGCCGACGAACAGGATGGAGCCGCCGTTGGCGGTCAGCTCGCGAACATACCCATAGGCGTCGCGGAACATCTTCACGGTCTGCTGCAGGTCGATGATGTAGATCCCGTTGCGCGCCCCGAAGATGTACGGCTTCATCTTGGGGTTCCAGCGACTCGTCTGGTGGCCGAAGTGAACACCGGCCTCCAGGAGCTGTTTCATCGTCACTTCGCTCATGCGAGTACTCTCATGCGGACTCCTTCACGCGCGGATCTTCCTTGAGATTGACTACCAGACCTGCCGGGGAACCGACCAGGACCGAACGGCCACGAACGGGTTCCTATAGCAAGAAGGCTTTGGCGGGCGCAAATACGGGGCCCAGGATGCGGGCCGGGACCGTAGCCGGTTGAGTGGCTTAGGAGTTCATCGACTCCATGAACTCGTGGTTGTCCTTGGTGCCCTTGATCTTGTCGGTCAGGAACTCCATGGCCTCGACGGTATTGAGCTGCGACAGGAGCTTCCGGAGGATCCACACCCGGTTCAGCACCTCGCGGGAGAGTAGGAGCTCCTCCTTACGGGTGCCCGACCGGTTGATGTCGAGGGCTGGAAAGATGCGCTTGTCCATGAGCCGTCGGTCGAGGTGGACCTCCATGTTGCCGGTGCCCTTGAACTCCTCGAAGATCACCTCGTCCATCCGGCTGCCGGTGTCGACGAGGGCGGTGCCGATGATCGTGAGACTGCCGCCGTCCTCGATGTTGCGTGCAGCGCCGAAGAACTTCTTCGGACCCCGCAGCGCGTTCGAGTCGACGCCGCCCGAGAGGATCTTGCCGCTCGGGGGCACCACCGAGTTGTAGGCGCGCGCCAGCCGCGTGATCGAATCGAGGAGGATGACCACGTCCTTCCCGTGCTCGACGAGACGCTTCGCCTTTTCGATGACCATCTCGGCGACCTGCACATGACGGGTCGCCGGCTCGTCGAACGTCGAGCTCACGACCTCACCCTGGACCGACCGCTGCTTGTCGGTCACTTCTTCGGGCCGCTCGTCGATGAGCAGCACGATCAGCACCACCTCTTTGTGGTTCTGGGTAATGCCGTGCGCGAGATTCTGCAGCATGACCGTCTTGCCGGTCCGCGGCGCGGCGACGATGAGGCCGCGCTGCCCCTTCCCGATCGGCGACACGAGATCGATGACGCGCGTCGTATACTCGTCGGGATTGTGCTCGAGCCTGAGGTGCTCGTTCGGGTAGAGCGGCGTCAGGTTGTCGAAGAGGATTTTTTCGCGGGCCCGCTCCGGCTCCTCGTAGTTGATCGCCTCGACCTTGAGCAGCGCAAAGTAGCGCTCGCCTTCCTTCGGCGGGCGAATCTGACCTGACACGACGTCGCCCGTGCGGAGATTGAACCGGCGGATCTGGCTCGGCGAGATGTAGATGTCGTCGGGACCCGGCAGGTAGTTGTAGTCAGGGGCGCGCAAGAAGCCGAAGCCGTCGGGCAGGATCTCCAGCACGCCCTCGCCGTAGATGAACCCGTTCTGCTCGGTCTGCGCTTGGAGGATGGCGAAGATCAGCTCCTGCTTTCGCATGGCCGACGAGCCGTCGACGTTGAAGTCGCGCGCGAGCTGCGCGAGCTCGTTGATCTTCTTCTCCTTCAACACCTTCAAGTTGAGCCCGGCCGGCGTCTGACCATTGCCGTTCGTGCTCGGCGCGGTCGCAGGCGCAGCCGCGGTCGCGGGCGCAGCAGCAGGCGCAGCCGCGACCGGTGGCGCCGGCGGAGGCTCTGCGATGCGTTGCTCTTCTTGCGCTGGTTGGACGTCAGCCCGCGCGCGGGTTCGTACCATTGGATGCTCCTCTACCGGGGCTTTTCGGAACGTTCGCTGGCTGGATTGGTGAGACTAGGGAAGCATGGAAGGCGGGATGCTGCTGGTCAAACTCTATTCGTCGCCGGCCTACCCTGCCCATGCACAGCGAACAACACACCACCACACCGACTCGGCTTTGTCTTCAGGGTGCAATTTCGAGGAGTGACTTGCGTTGGATGTGAGAGCGACCGGATGCCCCTCTCCCTCCCCACCTCTACAACGACTCGGCGCGGACGCTAAACGAACGACATGGCGATGTCAATAGAGAAGTCTCGCGAAACCGCGATCGGCGCAGCTTACAGCGACACTATCAGTACGATTGCGTATCGCGTATCGCCCGCAGTGTCGCGAGCAACGCGTACATGTCGGGCCAGAGCTCCGCTTCGAACGTCATCGTCTCGTCGCGCGTAGGGTGCACGATCGAAAGCGCGGCCGCGTGCAGCGCATGCCGTGCGATCCACGCCGACTCGTGCGCCCGCGGATGGCCGTACAGCGCGTCGGCGATGATCGGATGACCGCGCGCGGCGAGATGCACTCGAATCTGGTGCGTGCGGCCGGTCTCGGGTGCCGCCTCGACGAGCGTCGCACCATGGAATCGTTCGAGAACACGCACACGCGTGATCGCCGCACGGCCTCGTCGTGCGCGGGTCGACATTTTCCTGCGCTCGACGACGTGCCGCCCGATCGCTGCATCGATTCGGAGCACTTCCTGCCGCATCACGCCGCGCACGACCGCGAGGTAGCGCTTGCGAACCGTGCGCGCAGTGAACTGCTTCGCGAGATGCTCGAGCGCGGCGGCGGTCCGCGCGATGACCATCACCCCCGACGTGTCGCGGTCGAGACGGTGCACGATGCCAGGCCGCGATGCCTCGTGACCCGGCATCGGTCCCCAGCGATACAGCAACGCGTTCACGAGCGTCCCCTGCCACCGCCCCGGCGCCGGGTGCACCACCATGCCCGGGGCCTTGTTGATGACGACGAGCGTCTCGTCCTCGTGGAGGACGGTGAGCGGCAGCGCCTCGGGCTCGGCGCTCATCGGCGCCGGGGGCGGAACGTCGACCACCACCTCGTCGCCGGCCCGCACCATGTGTCCAGCTTTTCGGACGCGACCCGCGACCGTCACGTGCCCGTCGTCGATCAGATGACGCACCTGCGAGCGTGACAATGCCAGCGGGCTCGCCGCGACGAAGCTGTCGAGCCGCGTGCCGGCGGCCTCGACGCCGACGATCAGCACGTGCCGGCGCATCGGCGGCGCGCGCTCAGGAGCGCGCGAGCAGCGCCCGCGCCTCGGTGGCGTCGCGCGCGATCTGCGCTACCAGCGCGTCGACCGACGGGAACGCGATCTCGCCCCGCAGGCGCTCGACGAACGCCACGGTGAGCCGCGCCCCGTAGAGGTCGGCGTCGAAATCGAAGAGGTGGGCCTCGAGCGTACGCGGCGCCGCCCCGAACGTCGGGTTCGTGCCGATATTCGCGACGCCGTCGATCCAGCGACCGCCGTGCTGCGCACGCACCGCGTAGACGCCATCGGGAGGCCAGATGCCGGCGCGCACGCGGACGTTCGCCGTCGGGAAGCCGAGCGCGGCGCCGCGCTGGCGCCCGCGCTCGACCGGCCCGCCGAGCCGATGCGGCCGCCCGAGCAGCACGCGGGCGAGCGCCACGTCGCCCGCGACGATCGCGCGGCGGACCGCCGAGCTCGAGACGTCGTGAGCATCGACGTGGATCGGCCCGACGACCTCGGTGGCGAAGCCGAAGCGCGCGCCGAGCGTCGTCAGCAACGCCGCGTCGCCG
>JANNPN010000473.1:0-3685 GCA_031400185.1 Polyangiaceae bacterium | reverse complement strand
TCCAAACGGATCGACGTCGACGACCCGAAACCGCGCGTGGTCGCAGACTATATCGCGGGCATGACCGACCGTTTCGCGTTCGACGAGTACCGGAAGCTGTTCGATCCCTACGAGCGGGTGTGATGCGGCGATGAAGAAAGTCCTCGACCTGCTGATCCACCTCGAAGACCACAAGCACGACGGGCTCGGTCGGCTCTTCCTCGACCCCGGCGACGAGCGGGAGATGCGCCGGAGCGTCCGGGACTACCTAGGTGCCAAGGTCTCGGTGAAGAGCGCGGTCGTCGACGGGCAGCGCCTGCGCGTCCGGGTCGAGCTGCCGGACTTCCAGGCCGAGAGCGACAACCTGGTCCGCCTCGCGCGCGACCTCGCGGCGCGGGCGCGCCCAAGCGCGGCACTCGGCCAGCTCGAGGAGGCGCTCAAGATCTTCCCGCTGAATGGTGCCGCGCTCAAAGGGCTCGGGCGCGCGTCGTATCAGCGCGGCGACCTCGCCGGCGCGTCGGCTTTCTTCGTGCGTGCGAACGAGGTGCTGCGCGAGGACGGCGAGGCGTTGAAGGCGCTCGGCACGATCTCGCTCCGCGAGGGCAGGGAGCCGAGCGCGCTCGCCTACTTCGAGCGCGCGGCGGCGGCGAACCCGAAGGACGAGGCCGCCCGCCAGGCCCTCGAGGAGCTTCGCGAGCGCATGGCGAGCAAGTTCCGCGGCGGTGACGCCGCCGCGCCCGCCGACGACGGGCGAACGCTGCCGCCGCGCCGGCCGCGCTGAGACGGTCGCCGCCGCTGACGGGCGGGTCAGCGCGTCGCGCTTCGCGCCGCGAGCTGCTGCATCGTTTCCAACATCGCCGCGAATGCGCGTTGCATCGTCTCGGGTCCCGCTTTCGCCGGCGAGCCCGCATCGAACGGCGGCGCCGGGTCGTACTCCATCATGAGCTGGAGCGTGCGCGCGTAGTCTTCGCCTGCGACGGCCGCCGCGAGCGTGAGTGCCATGTCGATCCCTGCGCTCACGCCGGCGCCGGTGAGGACCTTGCCGCGCTGGACGACGCGGTCGCGGACGGGAACCGCGCCGAGGCGGGCGAGCTCGTCGAACGCCCCCCAGTGCGTGGTCGCCTCGACGCCGTCGAGGACGCCGGCCCCCGCGAGGAGCAGCGCGCCCGTGCACACGGACGTCGTCCACGTCGTCGTCGGGTGCGCGTTCCGGATCCACGCGACGATCGGATGGTGCGGCACGAGCGTCCCCGTGATGATGCCCCCGCCGACGAGGAGAATGTCGGGGCGCGGCAAGTCGGCGAAGGACGCCTCGGCGTTGACGCTCAGAAAGCCGGACTCGTCCCGCACCGGGCCGGCCGTGGCGGCGACGAACGTCACCGTCGCGTTCGGCAGGCCGGAGAGCACCTGGAAAGGACCCATCACGTCGAGCGACGTGAACTGATCGTAGAGGCCGATGGCTATGCGCATGCGTCGGCTGTAGAGCGTTCGGGTGGCGCGAACAAGCGCGGCGGCCCCCTCTGGCCGGATTCGTGGGCAGGCTGTCGCCCCGCCGGGCGGCCGTCATTCGGGTCCGAAAACGGCGAGCCTCGACGGTCCGCTGGTGGCATAGTCCCGCCCATGACGAATCTGGATCGCGAGGCGTGTTATCGCGCCCTCAAGGCACGGGACGCCCGCTTCGACGGGCGGATCTTCATCGGCGTCCACACGACCGGCATCTACTGCCGGCCGATCTGCCCGGCGCGCACCCCGAAGCTCGAGAACCTCGACTTCTACCCGACCGCGGCCGCGGCGCAGGAGGCCGGGTTCCGGCCGTGCCTCCGCTGCCGGCCCGAATCGTCGCCGGACCTCGCGGCGTGGCGCGGCACGTCGACGACGGTCGCCCGGGCGCTCGCGTTGATCGGCGAGGGTGCGCTCGACGGCGAGGACGCCGACGTCGAGCGCCTGGCGCTCCGGCTCGGCATCGGCGACCGCCAGCTCCGGCGCCTCTTCATGCAGCACGTCGGCGCGTCGCCCATCGCGGTCGCGCAGACGCGCCGGGTACTTTTCGCGAAGCAGCTGATCCACGAGACCCGCATGGGGATGACGGACGTCGCCGAGGCGGCGGGTTTCGGGAGCGTGCGGCGCTTCAATGCCACCTTTCGCGGACTCTACGGCCGACCGCCGTCGGCGCTCCGCCGGCTCGGGGCGGGGGAGGCATCGGCGCGGCATGCGACTGCCGCACTTACGCTGAAGCTCAGTTACGCGTCGCCGTACGACTGGGAGGCGATGATCGCGTTCCTCGCTGCCCGCGCGATCGCGGGTGTCGAGTCCGTCGACGCCGGCCGGTACCGCCGGACGATCGCGATCGACGGCGTGCACGGCACGGTCGACGTTGCGCCGATCGCGGGCCGCGACGCCTTGGCCGCGACCATCCGCTTTCCGAACGTGCGGGCACTTCCAAACATCATCGCTCGGATCCGGCGGGTCTTCGACCTCGCGGCCGACGTCGGCGCGATCACACGCCAGCTCGCCGACGATCGGGTGCTGGCCCCGCTCGTGCAGGCGCGGCCCGGTCTCCGGGTACCGGGCGCATGGGACGGCTTCGAGCTCGCCGTGCGTGCGGTGCTCGGACAACAGATCACCGTGACGGCGGCGCGCCGGCTCGCCGGCAAGCTGGTGGCCGCGCACGGCGAGCCGCTCGCGCCCGGCGTCGCCGATCCGGACAGCGACCTCACGATGGTGTTCCCGACGCCGGCACGCCTCGCCGAGGCGAGCCTCGCGACCCTCGGCATGCCACGGGCACGCGCGGCGACCCTCGCCGCGCTCGCGACCGCGGCTGCGGGCGATGCGCGCCTCTTCGAGCGCGGGGAGGACCTCGACGCGTCGATAGCGCGCCTCCGCGCGCTGCCCGGCATCGGCGAATGGACCGCGCAGTACGTCGCGATGCGCGCGCTCCGCGAGCCGGACGCGTTTCCGGCGGCCGACATCGGGCTCCTGCGGGCGCTCGCCGCCGTGGATGGGACGCGGCCGACGCCGGGGGCGTTGCTCGCGCGCGCCGAGCCATGGCGTCCGTGGCGCGCGTACGCGGCGCAGCACCTCTGGACGTCCGATGCGGCGCGCTGCCTCGCGACCGTCGGAACCCGAGAGGAGGCGGTGGCCTGATGCTCACCCTCACCGTGGAACGTGTCGAGTCGCCCATCGGCACGATGCTCGTCGTCGTCGACGACGACGGCGCGTTGCGCGCCCTCGACTTCGCCGACTACGAGGCGAGGATGACGCGCCTCCTGCAGCGGCACTACGGGTCGACGTACGAGCTCCGGGCGGGCAGGGTGCTCCCCGCCGTGACCGGCGCGCTCACCGCGTATTTCGCCGGGACGCTCGCGGCAGTCGACGGCGTCGCCGTCGCGACCAATGGGAGCGCATTCCAGCGCCGCGTGTGGGCTTCGCTTCGGACGATCGCACCCGGCACGACGACGACGTACGGCCGCCTCGCGACGACGCTCGGGGTCGCGAATGCGAGCCGCGCGATCGGGCTCGCGAACGGCGCGAACCCGATCGCGATCGTCGTCCCGTGTCACCGCGTCATCGGCGCGGACGGATCGCTAACGGGATTCGGCGGAGGGCTGAGGCGAAAGCAGCTGCTGATCGATCTGGAAAGGAGCTGAGCCAATTCCCGTCGAAACGCTCCACTTCGTGCGAAAATCCCGCTCCCTTGACCCTCTCC
>JANNPN010000416.1:0-15900 GCA_031400185.1 Polyangiaceae bacterium | reverse complement strand
CGTCGCCGCGCCCCCGAGCGAGCGTGGCGGGATCGGTGCCAGCGTCCGGAGGTGCGCGGCGCCCCGGCGCGCGAGCGCGCCGCGCTCGCGGAGCGGCCGCGGGTCGAGCGGTGCGGTCACGAGCGGCGGGCGCGGCCACGGTCGGTCTACGCCGGAGTGTTCGTCGAGCTGGGCGAGCAGGCGCACGAGATGCTCCGCGCCGTGCGGGTCCATCAGCGCGTGCGCCCACGTGAGCACGAGGCCCGTCGCGTCGCCGGCGTCGTCGCGGGCGAGGGTCACGCGGAGCGGCGCCTCGCGCCGTGGGTCGATCGCGCGAGCGAGCTCCTCGTCGACGAGCGCACCGAGCCCGCTTGGCGCGATCGCCGTCGCGCGGACGGATGGTGGCGTGGGGCCGCGCCCGGGCACGCGCCAGCGGAGCTTCCCCCACGGGAACGGTCGCGCGAGCCGGCCGCCGAGCCACGGGCACGTCGGAAGGAAGCGCCGGAGCACCGGGTGGATCCGCGCCGCGTCGACGGCGCCCGCGAGCTCGATCGCGAGCACGGCGTTGCTGCTCGCCGCTCGTCCGGCGGCGAGCGTCTCCATCGCGAGCAGGATGACGTCGGGACCGAGGAGGTCGACGGTGCGCGGCGGCGATGCGCTCACGGCGCGAGGCGGCCACAGACGTAGGTCGCGAGCGTCCGCGCCGAGCGAATGACGTCGTCGGTCAGGTCCTCGTCGGGAATCCACACGGCGACCTCGCGCTCGAGGAACACCAGCACCTTGAGGAGCGCCATCGAGTCGACGCCCGCGTCGGCGAGGACGTCGTCGGCCGCGAGCGGGTGGGACGCGGCCATGATCTCGGTGTTGAGAAAGCGCACGATCGCGGCGGCGACCGCGTCGACCGAGCTCACTGGATCGCGAGCGCGTCCGGCGCGACGCCGCGCAAGCCGTGTTTGCCGAGGAAGCGCAGGAGCCCGAGGCTGTAGCGCGAGTTGATCGACGTGCCCGACGCGAGGCCGGCGATGTTGGCCTCGATGTGGTCCTGGAGGGCCTGCGCGAAGCGGCCGCCGCGCTCCGCCATCATGTCGCTGCCGGCGCGGAAGAGCGCGAGCAAGCGGCCGTCGTAGAGATACGAAACCAGCTCCATCCACGACGACAGGAGACGCGTCAGCTCTTGTGCGTACGGCTCGAGCGCGTGCGCGAGGACGGTGGGCGTCGCGCCGTCGCGCGCCGCTCGCCACGGTCGGAGGCACGCCGCCAGCATCTCGGAGGAGCGGAGCGCCACCATGACGCCCGGCGACAGCATCGGATCGACGAAGCCGAACGCGTCGCCGATCGCCGCCCAGCCGCGTCCGATGCCGCGGGTCGAGATCAGCTGATAGTTGCCGTAGGTCGCGACGTTCGTGACCCGGCGCGCGTCCTTCACGGTCGCCGCGAGCGCCGCGTGCGAGGCGATCGCCGCGGCGAGGCGCGCGTCGGGCGTCGCGCCGAGCCGGCTCGCGCGGGCGCGGTTCAGGACGACGCCGAGCGAGAGCCGGTCGTGCAACGGAATGCGCCAGCTCCACCCGCCGTCGAGACGGTCGATCAACACCTGACCCGGCTCCTCGCTGGTGGGCCACGTGCAGCCCTCGTAGTGCGCGAAGTGCGCGACGTCGTTCCGTGGACCGGTGGTCGCGGGGATCTCGAGGAGGCGCGCCGACACACGCGCGCGTCCGGTCGCGTCGACGACGAGGTCGGGCGCGGTCCACCCCGCGGCGTCGCACGCCTCGGCTCCCAGCAGCAGCTCGGCGCCGCCGTCGGCCGTGCCGCGTGCGAGAGCGGCCCGCATCGTCACGCGGCGCGCGCCGACCGCGAGCGCGCGCGCCAGCAGCACCTCGTCGAACTCGGGGCGCGGCACGTTGTACGCGTAGGGCACCATCCACGTCCGGTAGGTCGCGAAGCGGAACGCGAAACGATGCTTCGGCGACCAGGTGAACGTGGCCCCCGGCTTCACCATCCCGATCTTCGCGACCGCGTCTTCCACCCCGAGCCGCGCGAGCGGCGGAATCCCCGCCGGAATCAGCGACTCACCGACGACGAGCTCAGGCCGCCGCCCATCGTCGAACAGCACGACATCGTGCCCGTCATTCGCAAGCAAGATCGCCAGCGCCGCCCCCGCCGGCCCAGCCCCGACGATCGCAACCCGAAGCCCGCGCGCGTCCAGCATTGCGAGCGTCGTACACAAGCCCTCCGCCCCGGACAAGCGACACATCGCGTTGGAAGCGGAGCGAAGCGACGCCCACCCACCTTGCGTCCGCGTGAGGCACGGAGCAGGTCGCTCAAAACGGCCGAGATGCTAGGCGCGAGGGAGCGAGCAAGGAGCGCAGCCGTAGGCTGCGTTCATAGACGCTACGCCGCACAAGCGAGTCGACCGAGCAACGACGCAGATCGGCCGTTTTCAGCGACTTGCGGAGAGTCAATCGTTTTTGGCTTTGAAGCGGGCAATGTTGTTGTTGACGAACGAAGAGTGCGTCGACGACCAGCAGGTGCTCTCGTTCAGCAGCTGGATGATGACGTTCGGCTGCTTCGCGAAGGGCAGGCCGGGGAGCGTGAGCGGCTGGCCCTTGCCGCGCACCTGGATGCCCGCGCGGCCCGCCACACCCTCGGTCACCGTGATGGACTGGATGCCGCCGTTCGCGAAAGTCTGATCGCGGAAGCGGAAGCCCTTGGTGAACGCCTTCCACCGCGGGCCGGGCGGGATCGTCTTCGTGAGCCGGCGCTGCGGCACGCCGCCGACGTTGTCGTACAGACAGAGCGTGTACGGGGTCGAAGTGGTCGGGTTCCCGAGCTCCGCGAGCGTGGTCGCTGTGCCCTTGTGAAACACCCACACGAGCCGATCGCGCTTGTCGGGCGCTCGGTTGTCCACCGTGAGGACCGCTGCGCCCGTGACGGCGGTCTTGCAGCCGAGCGCCGGCGACACGCCGCCACACGCGCCCGCCTGACAGGTGTCGGGTCGGCTGCAAGGGTCGGCGTCGTCGCACGGCGTCCCGTTCGGCAAATTGGCCGTGTTGCAAACGCCGGACTGGCACGTATCGGGTCCGGTGCACGCGTTGCCGTCGTTGCACGTCGTACCGTTGCCGACCGGCGTGCCGACGCAGGCTCCCGACTGGCAGGCGTCCGACGTCGTACACGGGTTCGTGTCGTCGCAGGGATTGCCGTCGCTTCCGGGTTGCGCGCACCCGCTCGCGAACTTGGTGATGGTCAGCTGATACGTTCCGGCGCCGGTGTAGCGATGGACCAGCACGTGCCACGTGCCCGGTGTCGGCGCGGTGAACTCGCAGACGCCGAACTGGTTCGGCCCTTCGTGCGTGCAGTCGGCGTTCGCGGTCGTCGGCGCGCTGCCGGCCTTCACGTAGAGGTCGAAGTCGCTGCCGTCGTCGACTGCGTTCATCGCGACGCGGAGCACGCTCGTGCCCGCAGGTACGTTGAAGGTGTGGTGCGCGTCCGGACTGCCGCTGCTGACGGTGCCGCTCGGTGCCTCGATTGTCGTGCCCGCGTCGCCGGCTTGCGGTCCGTCGCCGCACGTGGTGTTCGCGAGGTCGGCGCCGCCTTCGGCCTGGATGAACGCGCGATAGGTGTAGACGTTGGCGTCGTAGCTGTGATCGCTCGGCTTGCAGCTCGAGCTCGAGCCGCCCGACGTGATGCCGGCGACGCGCGTCCCGGATCCCGAGTCGACGAAGAGCGGTCCGCCGGAGTCGGCGTTGCACGTGTTCGAGTCGATCCCCGGCGGTCCGAGCGGGTTCGTGAAGTCCCAGCACACCGAGGTCGTGTTCGAGCCGGGCGACGGGATCGTCATGCACGAGGCCGTGACCACGGCGCCGGCGCGCTTGAGACCATAGTCGAAGAGCGGATCACCGCTCCGACCGTAGCCGACGATCGTTCCCGGTGAGCTGAACGCAGGGGCGCCGACGGTCTCGATCACGCTCGGAGCGACGCCGTCGACCGGGGTCGCGAGCTTCAGCACGGCGATGTCGGCGGCGGGAAAATCGTAGCTCGGGTGCTGCGCGATGCTGGCCACCGCGAAGATCCCGGCGTTCGGCAGGTACACCTGGAAGTCGCTCGCCACCCGGCCCTCGACGCAGTGACCCGCGGTGAGAAACGTCGAGCAGCCGATCATGATTCCCGAGCACCAGGTGCTCGCGGTGGCGGGTCCGCTGCCGCGGAGCAGCGCGCCGACGGATGGGTACGCGCCGCTCAAGACGCCGTTCACGATCCGCGGGTGCACCGGGGGCAGGCTCTCGGCGCGCGCACCGGTCGCGACGTGGGCGACGAGCACGAGCGCCCCGATGGCGTTCCAGGCAAAGGTAGTCATGCGAGAGCGAAGCTGGCGGCGGGGGGTGGCCATGGAGGCGCCCAAAGTAGCGCGATCGCGACGGTGGGAGAAGCGCAAATTACTCGTTTTTTCGCTTGGATTTGACGACGCGGATCACGAGCGCCGGCCCGCCCTGGCCGTCGGAGACGACGATGCGGCCCGGGAGCGCGTCGGGAGCGACCGAGGTGTACTCGGTGAGCTCCGCCCGGAGCACGGTTCGCCCGTCGCGGCCCGCGTAATCCTCGCGTACGACGTGGAGCCCGTCGTCGACCGCGATCGTCGCCGCGAGATCGGGAGCGATCGTGCACGTGATCGCGCCCGCGTCGGCGGGCCGGCAGCGCGCGCGATCGACCTTCGGCCGGAAGAGCAGCGCGAGCGCGACGATCATCCGCTCGTCGTCGGGCGTCGTCCCGGCCGCGAGCGCCGCGAGGTCGATGCGGCCCGTGCGCTTCTCGCCGCGCATCGGCAACGTGAGCGTAAACGTGTCGCCGGAGGTCTGAAGGTCGAGCACGGTGACGCCGAAGGGCGAGAGGACCTGGAGGCGCAGGTGCTCGGGGTCGTCGATCGCGAGGTATGCGGGCGACGCGAGCCGCGCTTCCGGCGGCCCCGCCGTCGCGCGGACGGAGAGCGTCAGGCGATAGCCCGTGAGCGCGCGCTCGCGCGCCGCGGTCGCGGCGATGATCGCGTTGGCGTCGTACCGGCCGACGCGGCTCGGCCGGGTGAGGAGGCGCGCACAGCCGGAGACGAGCACCGCCGCCGCCACGACCGCGACGGTCGCGAGCGCGGCGCGCCGCCGACGAGCGGGTGTCGGAGCCGTCACGGTGCCGGTGTGGGCGTCGTTCCGGGCGGGAAGGCGAGCGTGAGCGCCGCGGTCGTGCACGTGCGCGCGCCGACGCTCGCCCGCGCCTTGATGCGCGCCATGCCGGCATAGCGACGCACCACGGTGATCTCGACCTCCAGCGCGTCGCCGACCGCGGCAGTGCCCGCGATCACGCAGTGGTCGATCGCGGCGAGCACGGCGCCGCGCGCGCGGAGCTCGGGCTCCTGCCGGCCGAGCACGATGCCCGCGCCCTGCGCCATCGCCTCGACGAGCAGCGTCGGTGAGAGCTCGCCCTCCGGGCCGAGCAGCGGGTCGGCGGCGGTCACGTGCTTCACGAAGCGGCCCGTCGGGCCATCGATCGCGACGATGCGGTCGAGCAGCAGGAACGGCGGCGTGTGGGGCAGGTACTCGGCAGCCGCATCACCGGCGGCGGCGAGACGTGTAGTCGGCATGGATCAGGAGCCTTTCGTCGCCGGCGGAGCGAAACGCGCCGGATCGAGAGTGGTGTTCAACGCGACGCGCTCGAGGCGGATCGTCGTACGGTCGCCGCCGTGCTCGCGCATCGCGATCGTCTCCGGCAGCGGACCAGCCGGGGAGAAACGCAACGTGATCTCGCTGAACGGGCTCGCCGTGTCGGCGGTCGGCGTCAGCACGACGGTCTCGGGGTCGCGCCACGTTTCGGCGAAGCCGCGGGGCGCCTGCGCGCCGAGCAGCAGGTCGGTGAGCGTGCGGGCGAACGCGGCGAGGCCGGCGAACTCGGCGGGCACCGGCATGGTCTTTCCGCGCGCGTCGACGACCGTCATCGTCGCGCCCGTAGCGAGGAGCGTCATCGGCTCTGGCGCGGTGAGATCGAGCCGAAACGACGCCGGTGCGGCGAGGGCCAGGGCGCCGCGCGCGTGCAGCACCTCGTCGACGAGCGACACCTCGCGCTCCTGCACGAAGTCGGCGGTCGCCGTCGTCACCTTTGGAAAGCGCGCCGCGCGGGCCGCGAGCGACGGGGTCGGGGCGGTGTCCACGGCGGCAACGCCGGTCGCGATGACGACTATGAGGATCGCCGCGAGCGCGCATGCCGGACGGGCTACGGGGCGGCGTACGGTCATGTGCGGCGGAAGAGCAGGGTGATCGCGCCGACGCCGCGCGGGGTCGCGGAGACGATCGCGGCGTGGAAGCCGTCGCGCGGTGCCGTGACCTCGCGGCCGGCGAGCGTGAGCGTGCAGTCGGGGTCGGCGGCGCCGAGCGCACCGAGCCGCGGGACGTCACCGTGCGCGAGCGCGAGCACCGCCGCGGCGGCGCCGAGCGCGCCCGCGGCGCCGAACTCGCCGATCGCGCCCTTCGGCGACGTCACGACAGCGCGCCGGTTCGTGCTTCCGACTATCGCGGCGAGGCGGATCGCCTCCGCGCGGTCGAGCGCGCGCGTCGAGTTCGCGCACGAAACCGCGAGCACCGCGCCGTCGTTCCCTTGCGGCGCGCGGAACCCGAGGCCCGCGAGGTCGCGCGCCGTGCCGCGGGCGTGCGCCGCCGCGTCGTCGGTCGGCCAGTCGTGCGGGCTCGCGTCGATGCTCTCCGCGACGTAGCCCACGAGCTCGGCGAGGACGCGCGCGCCGCGCTCCTCCGCGTGGCGCGCGGTCTCGAGCACGAGGATCGCGGCGCCTTCACCCATTACGAAGCCGTTGCGGCGCCGGTCGAACGGACTGCTCCATTCCTTGCCGCCGTCGTTCGGCGAAAGCAAGCCGAGGTCGATGTAGATCTGCCGTAGCACCGGGGCGAGCTCGTCGCCGCCGCCGGCGAGCAGCACGTCGGCTTGTCCCGTCACGATGGTGTCATAGGCGAGCGCGAGTGCCGCCTCGCCCGACGCCTCGCCGCGGACGGCCGTCAGGTTCGGACCGCGGATGCCGAGGTCGATCGCGACGTAGCCGCTCGGCGCGTTCAGCACGAGGTTGGGGAACGTGAGGGGGTTCGCGAGCGTGGGGCCTTTCGCGAAGAGCCCGCGCAGAAACTGCTCGGACTCGCTCAGATTGCCGAAGGCGGTGCCGACCACGACGCCCGCCTCTTCCGCCGCGCTGCCGGCGAGCTCGAGGCCGGCGTCGGCGAGCGCCATGCGGCACGCGGTGACGAGCATTTGCGAGCAGCGGTCCATGCGGCGCAGCAGCGCGGGTCGGACGTGATCGCGGGCGTTCCACTCGCGCGCGCGCGCTTCCAGACGCGGCCCGCTGGGCGGCGCGTCGACGCCGTCCTTTTCGACGGGCGCGATGCCGCTCTCGCCGGCGCAGAGACGTTGCCAGAACGCCGGGAGCGAGCCGATCGGGCTCACGACCCCGACGCCGGTCACGAGGACGCGTTCACGCACGCTCGAACACCACCGTCGTGTTGTTGCCGCCGAAGCCGTACGAGTTGGAGAGCGCGCAGCGCAGCGCGGCGGGCCGGCTCGTGCGGGCGACGAAGTCGAGGCCCGAGGTCGGATCGGGATCGTCGAGGTTCACGGTCGGCGGGAGGAAGCCGTCGCGGAGCGCGAGCACCGTCGTCAGGCCCTCGATTGCGCCGGCCGCGCCGAGGGTGTGGCCGAGCGCGGCTTTCGTCGAGCTGACCGCGGGCGGCCGCGCGGCCGTCGCGAAGACCGCGGCGATCGCCGCCGCCTCGACGCCGTCGTTCAGCGGCGTCCCGGTGCCGTGGGCGTTGATGTAGTCGACGTCGTCCGGTGCGATCCCGGCGCGTGCGAGCGCGCGGCGCATCGCGAGCATGGCGCCCGTGCCCTCCGGGTGCGGGGCGGTCAGGTGATGCGCGTCGGCGCTCATGCCGTAGCCGCGGAGTCGCGCGTGCACGCGGGCATTCCGTCGTGCGGCATGCGCCGCGCTCTCGACGATGAGGATCGCGGCGCCTTCGCCGAGGCTCAAGCCGGCACGGCGGCGATCGAAGGGACGGCACGGCTCGGGTGCGAGCGCGTGGAGCGCGTTGAAGCCGGCGAAGATCGTGCGGCACATCGACTCGGTGCCGCCGGCGATGACGGCGTCGGCGCGGCCGAGTCGGATCCAGTCGAGCGCGACGCCGAGCGCGGTGCCGCTCGACGAGCACGCCGTGCTGAGCACGAGGCGGGGGCCGCCGGCGCCGAAGACATACGCGAGAAGGTCGGCGCTGGTCGCCATCGGCGTGCCCAGGAGCGGGCTCATGCGATACCGGTCGACGCGCCGCTCGATGCGGTCGCGGAGGCAGGTTTCGGCGGACATCATGCCGCCGGTCGTGGCACCGAGCACGATGCCGACGCGCTCAGGCGCGGCCGCGACGTCGAGGCCGCTTCCGTCGAGGGCTTCCGACGCGGCGACCAACGCGAACAGATCCGAGCGCGACGAGCGTCGGCGGAGCGGCGCCGGGACCCATCCCGGTACCTCGAGGTTCGTGACCTCCGCGGCGATCCGGCTCCGGTAACCGGTCGCGTCGAAGCCCGTGACGGGGCCGATCGCGCAGGTGCCGGCACGCAGCGCCGCGGCGAACGCGTCGACGGAGTGCGCGAGCGCGTTCACCGTGCCGAGGCCGGTGACGACCACCGGCGCGGCGCCGCCGGCGCCGGTCTCACCCCGCACGGGCCTGCTCGGCGCTGATGTATGCCGCGAGCGCGTCGATCGACGCGAACGCGCTCTTCCCGACCTCCTCGTCGGGAATGGCGATGCCGAAGTGCTCCTCGATCAAGACGACGAGCTCGAGCGCGTCGATGGAGTCGAGTCCGAGGCCCTCGACGAAGATCGGTTGATCGTCGGCGATGGTGGACGGTTCGGTGTCTTGCAGGCGAAGACCCGAGATCAGCAGCTCCTTCAATTTCTGCTTCAACGTCTCGCGATCCATCGTCATGCCGTCGTCAAACCTCCGTCCACGGTGAGCACGGCACCCGTGATGTATGCCGCCTGCGGCAGCGCCAGGAACACGGCCGCGTGCGCGACCTCCTCGGGCCGCCCGAGGCGGCCGGCCGGAATGCGTGCCGTCATCGCCGCGCGCGCCTCGTGCGCGACGCCGGCCATCATCGCGGTGTCGATGACGCCGGGACTGAGCGCGTTCACGGTGATGCCGAAGCCCGCGACCTCGGCGGCGAGCGAGCGCGTGAGCGCCACGAGCCCGCCCTTCGACGCGGCGTAGTTGGCGGCGCCCGCCTTTCCCATGATGCCCGCCGGGGAGACCACGTTGATGACCCGTCCGAAGCTGCGGGCGATCATGCCGCGGAGCGCCGGACGCACGCAGAGGAACGCGCCGGTCAGGTTGGTCGCGAGCACCGCGTTCCAGGCGCCGTCGCTGAGCATCATCACGTGGCCATCGTGCGTGATCGCGGCATTGTTGACCAGGATCGTGGGCGCGGCGGCGCCCCCGAGCGCCGCGAAGAGCGCTTGGACGTCGGTCGCGCTCGCGACGTCGCAGCGGACGACGCGGTGGGACGGGCCGAGGGCAGCGAGCTCGCCTTGCATGCGCGTGGCGTCGGGTTCGGCGTGCGCCCACGTGGCGATCACGTCGGCTCCGGCGGTCGCGAGCGCGAGCGCGATCGCCCTTCCGATGCCACGCGTGCCGCCGGTCACGAGAGCCCGGCGCCCGGCGAGCGCGGTCGGCGAGACGAACGGCTCGGTGGGGGCGACCGGCGCGGCACGAGGAGCTCTGGTGCTCACGTGCCCCCGACCAAACAATGGCAAGGGGGCCGTGTCAAATCTGCCCGAGCCAACGGACGATCGCGATCGTGAGCGCGAGGGTCAGCCCGAGCACCACCAGCATGGTGGCGCCGATCAGCACGACCGCGAGCCGGAGCACGCGCTGCGGATCGCGAGGCGGCGCGCCGTGCTCGAGGGTCTCCCCGAGCAGCGCCATGTTGCGCTGGTTTGCCTTGAACACGGCATCGAAGACGTCGCCGACGATCGGGAACGCCCCGAAGAGCGTCTCGACGGCGACGTTCCCGAGCATGCGGGCGACCGTCCACGGCGAGGCGCCGCGCCGTGCCGCCTCGACGATGATGTAGGTCGAAAGCAGCGCGCCGAGCGTGTCGCCCACGCCGGGGATGAGGCCGATCAGCGCGTCGAAGCCGACGCGCTGACGCGTGCCGGGAATGCGAAACGCCTCGTCGAGCCACCATGCGAGGCGGCGAAGGTGATGCTCCGCCATGGATCATGCCTCCGCGAGGAGCCGCCCGATCAGGACCTTGCCGAGCGGCGAGCGCGGTAGCGCGGCGCGAAAGGTGACGACGCGCGGCACCTTGTGCGGGGCGAGCAGCTCGCGGCAGTACGCCCGCAGCGTGTCGGCGGTGGCCTCGCTCGCGAGCACGACGGCGGCGGCGACGACCTGCTCGTCGTGCGCGGCCGCGAGTCCGAAGACGGCGACGTCGGCGACGGCGGGGTGCGTACGAATCGCCGACTCGACCTCGGCCGGATCGACCTTGTTGCCCGCGGTATTGATGAAGAGGCTCGTGCGCCCGGTGATCGCGAGGCGGCCGGCGGGGTCGAGACGGCCGAGGTCGCGGGTGCGGAGCGGCCGCGCGACGCCGCCCTCGACCGCGGGGCTTCGCACGACGATCTCGCCGGGCGCGCCGGGCGCGAGCGCGCGTCCGTGCTCGTCCTCGATCGTGATGACGACGTTGCCGAGCGGACGGCCGACGGTCGCGGGGTCGACCTCGGCGTCCGGGGCGAGGTCGCAGGTCACGCTCCCGGCTTCGGTGAGGCCGTAGAGCTGGCGCACCGACACGCCGAACCGGTGACGAAACGCGCTGAACACCTCGGCGGGAAGCGGCGCGCCCGCGGTCACGCACAGCCGCAGCCCCGAGAGGTCGATGTGGCGGCGGCGGTCGGTGGCGGCGAGCATCCGCAGCATGAAGGGGACCGCCGGGAAGACGGTGACGCGCTCGTGGGTCAGCAGCTCGAGGACCTGGCGGCGGAGGAAGCGCGGCCGCACGAGCAGGCTCGCGCCGGCGCGGAGCGCCGCGAGGAGCGCGTTCCCGAGGCCGTGCGCGTGCGAGAGCGGCACGACGCCGAGCACCACGTCATCGCTCGTGAGGCGTGTCGACGCGAAGAAGTTCTCCGCTTCCCACCAGAGGTTCGCGTGCGTGCGGGTCACGAGGTGCGGGCGCCCCGTCGTGCCCGAGGACGACGCCACGAGCGCCGGGTCGTCGGGCGCCGGCGCCACGGCGCTGGATATCGGCCGCGGCGGATCGTCGCGGCGCACGACCGTGAGCCCGCGCGCGTCCGCCCTGAGCACGATCGGTGCAAGCGGACGGGCGTCAGTCGACGGCTCGATCAGCGCCGCGATCGGCACCTCAGCGAAAAGCCGGCGGAGCTCGGCGGTGCGCGCCGCCGCCGGAACGGGAAACGCCGCCGCGCCGGCCGCGAGCACCCCGAGGAAGCTCTCCACGAACGGGATGCCGTTCGGCAGCACGATCCCGACGCGGTCGCCGCGTCCGAGGCCGGCACTGCGCAGCACGTCGGCGGCACGGTCGACGCGCGCCTTGCACGTCGCGTAGTCGATCGTCGCGTGCTCGTCGGCGTCCGCACGCCTGGTCGGAACGCGAGCGGCGGCCGCGTCGAGCAGGGCGAGAACGGTGCCGGCAGCGGTGGGTGGTCGCAGGGTGGTCATCGACGCCGAGGCCGCGTTACCATACCGGTCCGTCGTTGCCGAACGGCATGCTGTGTCTCTGCGCATGTGCTTCCGCGATTCCCGGTCGCAGCAGCCGTGTGGTAACCTTCGCCGCGGCCAGGAGGGAGGATTCACCGCATGCGGGAGCGCGCATTCGTGTCGGAGATCGCGCCCGACACCTATCGCATCACGACGTACCACGAGCCCTGGCGCAGCACCGTCAACCAGTTCCTCGTGCTCGACGACGCACCGATGCTCATATCGACGGGCCTCCGCGAGCGCTTCGAGGACACGTGGGCCGGCCTTGCGCAACTCCTCGATCCGGCGCGCCTCCGCTACGTGGTCGTGCCGCACTTCGAGGCCGACGAGTGCGGCGCCTTGAACGACTTCCTGCTGCGCGCTCCCAACGCGACACCGCTCGCGTCGATGCGCACGGTCATCACGTCGCTCGCCGACGTGGCGGTACGCTCGCCGCGCGGGGTCGGCGACGGTGAGGTCGTCGACATCGGCACGCACGGGCTCCGCATGCTCGACGCGCCGTACGTGCACGCATGGGACGGCATCGTGATCGTCGACGAGGACACGCAGGTCGCGTTCACCGCGGACCTCTTCATCCAGCCCGGGCGCGGCGAGGCCGTCGTCCGCGACGATCGCTCGGCGCTCTCGGTCCAGCTCTACAAGACGTTCTACGGCGCGCCGCCGGAGGCGTATCTTCAGCGTGCGCTCGATCGGATCGAGTCGGCGCAGCCGCTGATCCTCGCACCCGGCCACGGCGCGGCGATCACCGGCAACCTGACGCCGTACTATCGCGCGTATCGTGCGCTCGCTGGCGAGCAGCGTGGACAGCGCGGCGGCGATACGGGTGCCGTAGCGCCGCCCCTGCGGAGGCACGTCGGCTCGTAGCGCGCGCCGCGCGCGGCCGCTTCCCGGTCCGGAGCGGCTCAGCTAGATACGCGCGCCATGGCCGCGTCTCCTTCCAGGGCCGCTCCACGCGCGTCGTCGCCGTTTCGCGTCATTGCGCCGGTCTCGGTGGCGGTGCTCGGTGCGGCGTTCGCGGTGCATCGCATCGAGGACTTCGACACCTGGTTCCACCTCGCGGCCGGCCGCTTGATGGTCGCGACCTGGACGTGGCCGTCGGCGAACACGTTCTCGCTGACCGCGCCGGAGTACCCGTGGGTCGACCTGCACTGGATCTTCCAGCTCGTGCTCTACGCCTCGTGGAAGCTCTTCGGTCTCGACGGGCCCGTGCTGCTGGCAGCCGGCTTGATGGCGACCACCAGCCTCGTGCTCTACGGCCTCGCGCGGCGCTGGGTGCCGCCGATGCTTGCGGCGTTCGTGATGGCGGTCGCGCTCTGGATCTCGTCGCCGCGCTTCGTGCCGCGGCCCGAGCTGCTGTCCTTCCTGTATTTCGCCATCTACCTCGTGATCCTCGAAGGCCATCCGCGGAACCGCCGCGCGATCTGGCTGCTCGTGCCGTTGCAGATCCTGTGGGTGAACACGCAGGGGATCTTCGCGGTCGGGGTCGCGCTCATCGGCTGTTACTGGCTCGGGGCGACGCTCGCGTTCCTGCCGTTGCCGCGCGGTTGGCGCGAAGAAAGCGCGCTTCCGCCGGCGGCGTGGCGAACGCTCACGGCGGTGCTCGTCCTCGCGAGCCTCGGTTGTCTCGTGAACCCGTGGGGCATCGAGGGCGCGCTCTTCCCGTTCCAGCTGCTGCCGCGCGTGACCGGGAGCTCGCTCTTCTCCAGTCGCATCGGCGAGTTCCGGCCGCCCCTCCGCTCGGGCTGGGCTCCGCCGCTCGTCTATACCTGGGTGGCGTTGCTGGTCGCCGCGGGTCTTTCGTTCGTGCTGAACGTCGGGCGCTGGCACCTCGGGCGTCTGCTCGCAACGGTCGCGTTCGGCGTGATGTCGACGCAGTCGCTCCGCAACATGGCGTTTTTCGGATGGATGGCCGTGCCGGCGATCGCGGCGAACCTCGGTCCGTGGGTCGCACGCTGGCGAGCGCCGGCGTGGCTGCGAGCGAGTCTCGCGACCGTGTCGCTCGGGGTCATCCTGCTGCTGATCGGCGGGATCGTGACCAACCAGCTGGCGCGCTTCATGCGCACCGAGCGCGAGTTCGGGCTCGGCGTGTCGCGCGTCCGGTTCCCGGCCGACGCGATCGCTTTCATCGAGAAAACCGGCATCTCCGGCCGGTCGTTCAATTGCCTCGCGATGGGCGGCTACCTGACCTGGAATCGGCCGGACGACGCGGTCTTCGTCGACGGACGGCTGGAGGCGTTCCCGGAAGAGGTGTTCCGGCGCTACTTCCAGGTGATGGACCAACCGGTGGCGTGGCCGACCGCGACGGCACCGTACCTGCTCGACTACGGGTTCCTCTACCATGGCTGGTCGAACCGCTTGCCGCTCGTGCACTACCTGGCAGAGGGCCACGGCTGGAAGATGGTCTACTACGACGAGCTGGCGTCGATCTTCATCCCGAGCGACGAGGCGCACCGGCCGATGCGCGAGCGCGCGCTCAGCGCGTTTGCCGAGATTCGGAAGGCCCGACTCCGGGAACCCGATCCTCCGACGCCGAGCGCGTGGGACCGCTTGGTGTCGTTCCCCGTGGCGCAAAGCTGGCGCCAGCGGGCGTACGGGGATCTGCTGCGCAGCATCGGGTTGCCGGCGGAGGCGGTCACGGCGTTTCGCCGTGCGCTCATCTACGACCCGGATCAGCGCGACGCCCGCACCAACCTCGGCTTCGCGTACTGGACGCTGAATCAACGCGACGCCGCGCTCGCCGAGTGGAAGGAAGTCCTGCGGCGCCATCCGGGGGATCCGCAGGTGATCGAGATCCTGGCGCGCGCGATGGGCGCGGGGTGAAGGCGCGCGGCGCCCGGAGTCGGGCGCCGCGTGCCATCTCGATCGTCTACCTCACCGCCGCGGCGGCGACAGCGTGAGGAAGACGGTGCTCTCGCCGCGCTTCACCAGCAGCAGGATCGGCGGCTCCGCCTTCGCGAGCGCTGCGGCTGCGGCGCGCGCGGAGTCGACGTCCCGCCGGTCGACTTGCAGGATGACGTCGCCGGGTCGCATGCCCACTTCCTCCGCGGGACTTCCGTCGGCGACACCGGTGACGAGCGCGCCGACGACCTCGCGGCCGTAGCCGAGCTGGCGGCGCGCCGCGTCCGTCAACGTGTCGAGCTGGAGCCCGAGGCTCGCGGTCGAGACGCTGCCGCCGTCCTCGTCGTCGCCGCGCGCGAGCTCCTGGGGGCCGGTGCGGTCGTCGGGTTGTTTCCCGACCTTCACCTCGAGCGTCCGCTCTTTGCCGTCGCGGACGATGCGGAGCTCCGTGGTGCTCCCGGGCGTCATGGTCGCGATCGTGCGCGACAGGGCGCCCGGCTCCGTGACCGGCTTGCCGTCCATCCCGATCACCACGTCGCCGCGCTTCAGACCCGAGGCCTCGGCAGGGCTCTTGGCGATGACGTCGGCGATGAGCGCCCCCTCGGTGTCGCCGAGGCCGAGCGCCTGCCGGACATCCGGACCGAGCGGCTGGATGCTGACGCCGAGCCAGCCGCGCGTGACCTTGCCGCTCGTGCGCAGCTGGTCGACGATCGCGCGCGCGAGGTTGATCGGGGTCGCGAAGCCGATGCCGATGTTTCCGCCGCTCTGGCTGAAGATTGCCGTGTTGATGCCAATGACGCGCCCGTGCTGATCGAACAACGGTCCGCCGGAGTTTCCCGGGTTGATCGAGGCGTCGGTCTGGATGAAGTCGTCGTATGGACCGGCGCCGATCACGCGGTCGCGCGCCGACACGATGCCTGCGGTCAGCGTGTGCGAGAGGCCGAACGGGTTCCCCGCCGCGAGCACCCAGTCGCCGACCTGCAGGCGGTCGGAGTCGCCGAGCGGGACGGACGGAATCTTGCCTTGCGGGGTGATCTTCAGGAGCGCGACGTCGGTCTTCGCGTCCTCGCCGACGAGCTTCGCTTTGAACTGCTTGCCCGTCGAAAACTGCACGTCGATGTCGTCGGCACCCTCGACGACGTGCCGATTGGTGACGATGTAGCCGGAGTCGTCGATCACGAACCCGGAGCCGAGACTGCGCTGCTTCGAGGGACGTCGGACGCCATCTGGCGCGAATTAGGCGTGATCTCAAGCGTAGCCTGCAGCTTTTCGGCTGCGAAGAAGC
>JANNPN010000410.1:0-18831 GCA_031400185.1 Polyangiaceae bacterium | reverse complement strand
GCGGCGTGCTGGCCGCGGCGACGCGGCGCGCGCCGCGACCCTGCTCGCGGCGGCGGCCGCGGAAGCGGCGGCGCTCGGCCACCTGGCGCTGTCGACGCGCATCGCGTCGCTCGGCGGCGCCGGGAGCGCGCCGCCGACTGCCGCCGTCACGGCACCCGACGCGTGCACGCTCCGGCGGACGCGCGGCGATTGGTCGATCGCGCACGGCGGGCGGACGTTTACGCTGAAGGACACGCTCGGCGTCGGCTACCTCGTGACGCTGCTCCGCCATCCGAACCGGGAGATCCACGCGCTCGAGCTCGTCGGGGGCGGCGACGCGCGGCCCGCGAGCGACGCGGGCGCGGTGATCGACGACCGGGCGCGCGCCGACTACCGCGCCCGCCACGCCGAGCTCGGCGCCGAGCTCGAGGAGGCGACCGAGTTCAACGACACCGGCCGCGCCGCGCGTGCACAGGCCGAGATCGACCGTCTGACCGACGAGCTCGCGCGCGCCGTCGGGCTCGGCGGCCGGAGCCGTCGCGCCGGCTCCGCGGCCGATCGCGCGCGCCTCAACGTGACGCGCGCCGTCCGCCGGGTGATCGAGACGATCGCCGCCGAAGACCCGGCGCTCGGCAGCGACCTCGAGCGCGGCATCCGCACCGGCACGTTCTGCGCCTACGTCCCCGACCCCCGCATCCCCGTGGTGTGGGACCTCTGAGAGATTTGGGAGGGAGAATCCCGTCGCGTCTGCTGCCGAGACGACGACGCGGCCGCAGCGCACATTGCGCTGCGCCGCTGCGTGTGGAGGTGGGGCGATGCTCTGCCGGCCTTTGGCGAGCACAGCTTGCTCTGCGACTCTGGAGGTGTCGGGATGGGCGTGCGAGACGTTGGCCGGCAGAGCGCCGCCCCACCTCCACCACGACGCGGCGCCACGGCACTCTTGCTCTCGTAGGAGCGCTCAGTGAACGATGTCGGTCGCGGGCGTCAGCGGCACCAACGGGAGCGACCAGAAGCTCATCAGCTCCGGAAAGTCGTACCAATCGACCGTCCGCCGCCACTGCGCCGCGATCGGCACGTCGCTCGCGATGCGCACACCGTAGTGCTTGTTCGGCAGGGTCACGAGGTCGTCCATGAAGACCGCCCGCACGCGCCGCGGCGGCACCTCGACCGCGTGGTGACGCGTGAAGACCTTGAAGAAGAGGCCGAGGTCGACGTGCGCGGTCGTCTCGCCGGGATTCAGGATGACCGCCCACTCCGATTCGCGGATCCAGAGGTTCTTCGGGCTGTCGAGCACGATGCCGTCGGCGAGATACCAGCGCTCGGCGAGCGTCTTGATCGACATGTACGAGGTGACCGTTTCGCGGGGCCGGCCGCCGTCGGCGGCGCGGGCGCTCGGCGCCCCGTCATTCCCGACGTTGTTCCAGCCGAGCGTCGCCTGCGCGATGACCGGAAGCGAGCTCGTGAGCGCGAGCGCGAAGCGTTCGCCGGGCTTCACCGGCCAGCTCGCGAAGCCTTCCTCGGTGGCGGCGCCCGGCTCGGCGCGCCGGCGCAGGCGCTCGGGCTCGCGGTCCTCGTAGTAGATGGTGAGGTCGAGGTCGGCCGCCGTCGCGCTCGGGTTGAAGACGACGAGGTGGCCTTCGGTCGCCGCGCGCGTCTTCGGGTCGTTCAGGTAGACGAAGTCGATCAGGTAGTGGGTGGTGAGGCTGCCAGGCGGTAGTACGGTGAGCGTCTCGTAGCGCTCGCAGCCTGCGAACGCCGCGACGACGGCGAGGATCGCGAGCGCGCGCGCGACGGCGCCGCTCACAAAACGAGGCTGTCGCCCCACGTGAAGTGCCAGTTGCTCCCGATCGTCCAGCGCGGATCGCTCGCCAGGGGCCCGCGCGGGTTGATGCCCGGGTAGGTTTGCTGCGGCACCGCACGTGCCGGCACCGCGAGGAAGCCGAGACTCTGGAGAACGCGCCGGGGCGCCGACCCCCGTGCCGCCATGGCGCCGACGCCGTGGGCACCCGCGCGCCGCGCCAGGCCGAGCACCTCGGTACCCAGTGCGCGTCCGGCTTCGGCGGAGCCCTGCTGCCAGTGCCATTCCATGACGAACATCAGCCGGAGGCCGGCGACGGTGACCAACCGCACGATCGCGGTCGCGACGACGTCGCCGCCCTCGACGACGTCCCGCTGTGCGTAGAGCCCGTCGGACGTGGTGGGGTAACGCCAGGCGAGATGCTCCGCGTCGCGTGCGAACGAGATGGGCGGCAGGTCGGCGGCGCGGGCGAAGAGCCGCGTATGGCGCTCGTCGAAGCGCGGCGCGTCCCAGCCGACGGCGCCGAGGTCGGTCAGCACCGGCGCGCTCGGCGGCTTCCCGAGCGGGCCTGCGGCGGCGCACTCCGGGATGGCGTGCTCTTCACGCGCGCCGATCGCGAGGTAGTGGCGGCAGAGGGCGCCGAAGGTCGACAGGGGGCGGAGCGGCCGGACGAGCAGCGGAAAGCTCCCGAGCGGCTGCCGGCGCTCATAGGTCACCGCCGCATGGACCGCGACCTCGTTGGCGACCCCGTATGACGCGTGCAGCCCCTCGCGTTCGACGCTCGCTTCGGAGACCGGAACGATCTCGCGGAGGACACCGCGCCGCTGCCAGCTCGGGTGCACCATGGTGTCGACGACGTGCGCAATGGTGTGCTGTTTGCCGAAGAAACGTAGGCGGCGGCGGAGGCTCGCGATCTGGCCGATGATCGTGTCGTCCGAGCGGGCCAGCACGATCACCGACGGTCCGACCGGATTGGCGAGATGGAGGTGGCGCCAGCGGGCCTCGAACGCGTCACCGCCGAAGCTCGCGCGGATGCACGCCAGGATCCCGGCCTCGTCGCCGGCGCGGTACGCGTCGATGGTGAGCCCGGGTCGATCGGAGTCGAGGACGGGAGACGCGGGCGACACGCCCGGGAGCCTACCGGATTTCGATCGCAGCGTCGCGCCCCAATCGCGGCGCGGCAGACGTGGGTATCGCCGCGTCGCGCCGGAGCGCCGTCGCGACGTAGAGGCACCAGGCGGCGAGCAGCATCATCGCGTTGAGGGCGGTCGCCATGCGCCACCACACCCCGGTGATCCCGAAGCGCTCGAGCATGCTCCAGGTGACGAAGTAATTCACCGCGGGCACCGCGATGCACGCGATGATCGCGAGGCGGGTCCACGGATGCGCACGCCAGTGCGCGGCGGCGCGTCCCGCGACGGCGAGCGTCAGCGGGAGCGCCAACAACAGCGCGTCGTAGACCTGATGGTAGACGCAGAGGAGCATCGTCAAGAAACTGACACCGATCTGCAGCTCCTCGTCGCCGATGCGCCGCCGGGCGGCGAGCCGATACACGACGGCCACGCCCACGAGGAGGAGCGCGAGGCCGACGAGCATGCTCACGACCGGGCTCGGCGGCTCGCCGAGGAGCTGATGCAGGAGATACGGCACGTCGATCTGCGACCACCACACGGTCGCCGCGTCCTTGATGCGCACCCGGCTCGCCGTGAACGCGCTCACGAACGTCCCGATGGGCCCGTGTCCCGCGGCGGTCGGCATGACGACGAGCACGGCGAGCGACGCGACGCCGCTCGCGACGAGCCCCGCGAGCGCGACGCGCCAGTAGCCGGCGGCGGCGACGAACACGGCGAGCGGCACGCCGAACTGCGGCTTGCAGGTGGCGAGCGCGACGCCGAGGGCGGCGAGCACCGGGCGGCGCGGCGCCAGCACCAGCGCCGCGTACGACCCCAGCACCAGCGGCGTCGTCTGCTGTCCGAGCGTGATGCTCATTTCGCCCGGACGGCTCATCAGCACCGCGGTCGCGATGCCGAGCACCGCATACCAGCGCGGCTCGACGCCCGCGCAGCGGAGCACGAACCACGCGAGCCCGATGGTCAAGAGCGCCGTCACCACGAACCAGACGGCGGTCGCGACCGGCAGCGGCAGCAGCCCGAACGGGGCGTAGAGCGCCAGCGTCAGCGGTGCGAACGGCGGAAAGGGGGTCGCGTCGGGATACGCCTCGAGATACGTCGCCGCATCGTACGGATTGAGCCCGTGCAAGAGCGCATGCGCCGGGTAGTGGGCGGTGTTCTTGAAATCGATGCTCCCCCACGACGCGCTCGACGCGTAGAGGGCGAGCACGGCGAGCACCGCCGCGAATGCGGCGCCCGCGGCGAGATTCCACACGACGTCCCCTCGCCACCAGGGCCGGGGGACGTCGTGCGGGGGCCCAGACCCGCGGGTGGTCGCCGCGTGGTCCGCTACGGGAGCCTGACCTCGGACGGGACGCAGAACTCGCGCGGACCGTACACGCCGTACGTGTCGGTCCCGAACTGATCGTTGGTGAAGATCGTGCTCGGGAGTTGTGCGGCCGGTGTGCCCGGCGAGATCGCGACCTTGTAGCACATGAGGTTCTGCGTCAGGTCCGGGATCCCCTCGCCCTGCTTATCGGCGTTCACGCAGAGATGGGTCGGCTTCTTGATGTCGATGGTGGTGGGACCGAACTGGTCCTCGATCGCGATATTGAACTGGCGCATCTTCGCGTAGGCGACTTTGTAGCACTTGAAATGATCGACACCAAAGCTGTCCGGCAGGTCCGGATAGCCGGTGAGGCTCTTCGCGGTCGGCAGCAACAGCCGGTCGGGCTTCACGACGTTCATCAGCTGCTCGCCGAACTGGTTGATGACGGTCACGCCCTTCACCGGCCGGAAGCGCGGCGACTTCTGCTTGATCGTGAACACGCCGAGGTGATCCGGATCGGTCGCGGCCGTCGGGTCCTCGCTGTTCTTGTCGGAGGGCGCACAGATCCGCTTCAGTTTCTTCAGGTCGACGACGCCGGGGCCGAACACGTCGTCGAGCGTGACGTCGAAGATGCGCGCCGGCGGCCGGTGGGTCTCGTAGCACTGGAAGTGGTTGAGCGGCGGCAGCACCGCGGTCGGCGTTGCCACCGGCGTGACGGTCGCGCTCGGCGTGGCCGTCGCGGTCACCGTGATGGTCGGCGTGACCGTCGGCGTCGGGGTGCGCGTCGCGGTCATCGTGGGCGTCGCGGTGACGGTCGCGGTCGCCGTCGGGGTCGCGGTGCGGGTCGGCGTCGGCGTCGCCGTCGCCGTTGCGGTCGCGGTCGGTGTGGCGGTCGCGGTGGCCGTCGGGGTCGCCGTGACGGTCGCGGTCGGCGTCGGGGTCGCGGTGGTCGTCGCGGTCGGGGTCGCGGTGACGGTCGCCGTGACCGTGGGGGTCGCAGTGCGGGTCGGCGTCGGCGTGGCCGTCGGCGTGGCCGTGACCGTCGGCGTCGGCGTGACGGTCTGCGTCGCGGTGACCGTCGGCGTGGCCGTCACGGTCGGCGTCGCGGTGCGGGTCGGCGTCGCGGTCACGGTCGGGGTCGGCGTGACCGTTGGCGTCGCGGTCGCCGTCGGCGTCGCGGTCACCGTCGCCGTGGCCGTCGCGGTCGGGGTCGTGGTCCGGGTCGGCGTGGCGGTGACGGTCGGCGTCGGCGTCGCGGTGCGCGTCGCGGTCGGCGTCGCCGTCGCCGGCAGGCGGTATCCGAAGTCCCCGGTCAAGTTGCACTGGCCGCCGGCGATCGTGATCGCCTTCGGGTCGTTCGCGGTCGTCAGCACGTAGCCGGCCGGAACCGACGCGTTTACGACGTCGACGATGTAGCTCCCCGCCTCGAGCCCGTAGAAATGGTAGATGCCGCTGCCGTTGGTCGCTTGCGTCGCGATCACGCTCTCGCCGCCGTCGATCACGCTGTTGCCGTTGGCGTCGAAGTAGAGGTTCAGCGAGACCCCCGAGATGCCGGTCTCCGCGCCGCCGTCCTGGACCGTATCGGCGTCGAGGTCGTTCCACACGAAGTCGCCGATGCAGCCGAAGATCGTCGTCGTATCGGCGCAGGGAACGGTGATACTGCCCGCGGTCACCGAGCAGACGTTCACGATCTCGGTCGTGCCGGGCGTCAGGTTCGGGAACGTGTCGATCGTGACCTTGAAGGTCACCTCGTAGGTGCCGCCGACCGGCAGCGGGTTCACGGAGTCGAGGACCTTGCCCGGGCCGTCGAGCGGAAATGCGGTGCCGCTGCCGTCGTCGGCGATCGGCGTCGTCACGTTCGACGCGTTCTTGAAGAACGTGCTGTTCGGGACGTACGTCGTGTCGGCCGGCAGCGTGTCCTGCACGAGCACGTTCGCCACCGGCGAGCGGCTGATGTTGCTGACGACGATCGTGTAGAGCAGCACGTCGCCCGGGCTCACGAAGCCGTCACCGTCGGTGTCGGTGAAGAGCGTGCCGTTCTTGCCGGCCGAGAAGAGCGGCAGCGGCGGCACGCCGGTGCCGACGTCGAGCCCGGGCGCGCTCGCGGTCGCCGTCACCGGATCCTGGCCCCACGCGGCTGCGAGATCGACGCCGTTGGTGAGCGTGTAGACCAGCATGCCGGTCTGGTTGCGATCGGCCGTGTCGTAGATCTTGGCGCGCTCGAGCTCCTTCAGGCTGAGCGCCTGGTCGTACTTGTTGCCGTTCGGATCGGTGAGGGCGCCCGTCAGCGGGTTGGCGTCGAAGTCGACGTAGACCGTGACCGCCGTGTCGCCGTTTCCGACCGGCGTCACCCAGACCGGGTTGCCGTTCTCGAGCGGGTTGGTGCCGGAGGTCGGGTCGCGGCCGATGCCGAGGCCGATCAGCACCTGCGGCGTCAGCGAGCTTTCCGGCACGAGTGAGAAGCCCCAGTCCCACGCCTGATTGCCGCCGGTGCTGGTGTCGGTCGAGTTGGTGGCGGAGAAGGCGTAGAACGCGCTGCTCGCGGTGAAGCGCGCGCCGTAACCGTCCGGGATGGCCTGCGACAGGAAGCCGCCTGCCGAGCCGCCGGGAACCGACAGGTTCGTGGTCGTGAGCGCGCCGCCGCCGTCGCGGGTCGTGTACGCGACGGTCAGGGACGTCGCCCCGGGGTTGTAGAGCCACACCGTCGTGCCGGCGCCATTGACGCTTTGGGCGGTCGCCGGTGTCGACACCGGTGTGTAGTACGCGGTCGACCAGCGCGTCGTCGGCAGCAGCTGCGAGTCGCGGCTCTCGTAGGTCGAGCCGACGTCGCCGGTCAGCATGTGGACCTGCACCGGGTTGTTCGAGACGACGCGCGCCCCGACGTTGACGCCGCCGTTCACGAAGTGGCTCTGCCCCTGCGTCAGGTTGACGGTGGTCTCGAACGAGCCGTTCGCGTCGGCGTCGATCTGGACGGTCGCGCCGCTTTCACCGGCCTGGATCGCGAGGCTCGTGTACTCGAACATCTGGTGATCGGTTGCGTCGCCGATGTTGGCGCCGACCGGGGCGCGATAGTCGGTGCCCCAGTACAGGGTGTCGTACACCTCGACCGAGCCGGCGAGCAGGGTGTCGGAGCCGTCGGCCCACGCGGTGTGCGTGACGGCGATGCCGCGCGTCGCGGCGAGCTTGTCACGGCCGTCGAAGTCGATCGCGGAGAGGTTGGTCGAGGTGACTTGGTTGCTGAGGATGATGACCGTGCCGGCGTTGATGAGGTCGCTCGGAACGCCGGGCGGGAAGCCGTTCGCGGTGATGCCGTCACCCCAGATCTGCGTGCCGTCGAGATTGCCCGGGGAACTGTAGAGATCGGTCGGGTTCGCGATGTCGGTGTCGTACCCGTTCTCCCATTGGTCGTAGTAGACGATGGTCCCGTTCGCGACGGCCGCAATGGAGATGTAGGTCGTCACCGGATCCTCGGGATCCGCGCTGTTGATCGCCTGCAGCGCCTGCAGCAGCTGGTTCTCCGGAAACGGCATGTAGAAGAGCTGCACCGGCGCCGGGTTCGCGGCGAGCGCGGCACCACGGAGCGAGAGGAGGAGGAGGATCACTCCCAGAGCAATGAGCGCGTATGGCGCGTGCGCTCGCGCGCTACGTAATTCCGCTGAGCGGGCGCGAGCCCAACGAGTACAACTACGCACGGCATCATTGAGGGGGTGGGACATGGCGCCTCCTTGAAGAGCTGGAGAGTAAACGGTTTTTCGAAACGGGAGACGGAAAGAGCAGGCGTCGTAGCACTGTCCGGCCACATTGCACAAGCGCGCGAGTCGACCGGCGACGTAGGCAGAAGCCGAGCGTATGGCGGGCGCCGCCGCACCCCCTAGAGGAGCCGTCAGGCGACGCAGGACGCGCTCGCCGCCGTGCACTCGAGCGCCACGGTCGTCCCCCGACCGGGGGACGAGTCGATCGCGAGACGCCCGCCGAGAGCCGTCGCCCGTTCCTGCATGCCGGCGAGGCCGAGCGCAGGACCGCTCCGTCGGTGCGGATCGAAGCCGCGGCCGTCGTCACGGACCTCGAGACGCAGCCGGTCGTGGTCCGCCGCGACGCTCACGACGATCCGGCGCGCGTCGGCGTGGCGGACGGCATTCGCCAGCGCCTCCTGGGCGATGCGATAGACGGCGAGCTCCACGTCCTCGGCGACGCGCGGGACCGCCGTCGCGATGCGGAGCTCGACGGGCCGGTCCGGGGTGGTGAACCCGACCGCGAGCGCGCCGAGGCTCGCCTCGAGCCCGAGGTCGTGGAGCAGCATCGGGCGGAGCTCGCGCGCGAGGACGCGCAGGTGCTCGACGACGTCGTTCACGTAGCCGACCGCCCGGCCGATCGCCGCCGCGGCCTCGTGCGCGTCGGGCTGCAGCCGGTCGCGGATCGACGCGATCAGGATGCCGACGCCGATCAGCTCCTGGCAGACGCCGTCGTGCAGGTCGAAGCCGATGCGGGTCCGCTCCTCCTCGCGGATCGCCACCTGCCGTCGCGCCAGGAGCCGGAGCCGCTCTTCGCTCGCGCGGAGCTCCTCGAGCGACGCGCGGAGCGCCTCCTCGGCCTGCTTCCGGTCCGTCAGATCGCTCGCGTTGCCGAGGATCGCCGGCGCGCCCTGGTAGTCGATCAGCACGGCGTTGAACTCGATCCAGCGGATCGAGCCGCTCTTGGTGACGACGCGGTACTCGCGGCCGGCCGGCATGTGCTCGCCCCGCTGGCGGGCCTCGGCGCGGGCCAGGACGAGCGGGCGGTCGTCGGGGTGGATGATCTGCCAGAACGGCATCGCGAGGAGCTCGTCGCTGGAATAGCCGAGCGTCTCCACCGATGCGGCGTTCGCGTAGAGGAGCTGCGTGCCCCGGACCAGGAAGACCGGGATCGCCATCGCCTCGGCGACCATGCGGAACTTGGCCTCGCTCTCGCGAAGCTGCGCGTCGACGACCATGCGCTCGGTGACGTCGCGGCTCACGCCGCGGATGCCGACGAGCGTTCCGTCGGGCGCGTAGACGCCCGACGGCAGGGCCTCGACCCAGCGCAGGCCCGACGGCAGCTGGAAGAGGAAGCGCAGCTCGCCGGGCGTCGATCCCGCGTTGAAGCGGCGGATCTCGTCGGTGGCATTCGCGGCGGCCGGGTGGTCGACCGTGAGCTCGGCGGCGTAGCGGCCGAGCATCGCGCTTCGCGGGATGCCGAAGAACCGCTCGAACGCGCTGTTGATGTAGGTCCACCGACCCTCGAGGTCGATCGCCCAGATGAAGTCGCGGATGTTCTCGGCGAGGTCGCGATACGCGTCGCGCGAGGCGGCGAGCTCGCGCGTGCGGTCCTCGGCGGCGCGCCGATGTGCGCGCACGTTGGCGAGGCCGCGCGCCGTGAGCTCCGCGACGCCGATCGAGATCACCGTCCCGAGCCCGACGGCGGTGAGAAGCGCCGTCGGATGATCGGACGGCTCGATCCACGGGAGCGCGGCGATCGCCGGCACGAGCGTTGCGGCGATGAGCGCGATCTCGGTGCGCCACCCCCATGCGAACGTGAACGCCGGTACCGAATAGAGCGTCAGCAGCCGGACACCCAGGATCTCGCGATGCCCCGCCGCCCAGAGGTTGAGCGCGAGTGCGATCCAGCCGAGCGCCATGCAGCACCCGGCGGCGCGCCGGAGGGCGGCGGTGACCGTGTGCGTGCGGACGAGCGCCGCCCGCGTGACGCCGAGCAGCGCGATCTCCGCGGCCGCGGCGAGGGCGAGGGGGAACGCACCGACGCCGCCGTCCGCCGCGAACACCACGGACCACACGGCGGTCGACATCAGCCAGGTCGCCGCGAAGAGCGGCATGCGGCCGGCAACGAAGGCGCGCGGCTCGGCGTCGAGGTCCACGCCGCCGACGGGGATCGCCGCACCCTGGATGCCCTGGGGGCCCATGCGGCCTCTCCTAGCGCAACACGGGGCGCCGCGTCGCGTCCAAACGCCGCACGTATTCCCAAGGGGGATCTCTCCCCCACGTGCTCATCCCCGGGCTCGCTCCGCGGGCCGCGCGCTCCGCGCGCGGAGTGCGTCGGGTCACCGTCCTTGGCTTGAGACCAGCCGCGACGCGCGCTAGTCCGACGCTCATCCACCCCCGGCGCAGAGTGAGGATTCCATGACGACCGACGGCCCGACGCTTCCCCCCGGCTTCCCCGCGATGTCCATAGAGGAGGCACACCGCCGCCTCGCCGCGCCCGGCTCCATGCTCGAGGTCGAGGAGCAGGAGATCCGCGGCACGCGCATCAAGACCTGGAAGAACGCGCCGCCGACGCTCGCCGAGGTCTTCGCGATGAGCCAGTTCTTCGGCGATCGCACGTATCTCGTGAACGACGACGAGCGCGTGACCTTCGATGCCCATCGGCGGGCCGTGGCGTGCTTCGCGGCGCGCCTCCTCGCCGACGGGGTGACGAAGGGCGACCGGGTCGCGATCATCATGCGCAATCTCCCCGAGTGGTCGGTCGCGTTCTGGGCGGCGGCGCTCTGCGGCGCGATCGTGACCCCGCTGAACGCCTGGTGGACGGGTCCCGAGCTCGAGTACGGGCTCCAGGACTCGGGCACGAAGCTCGCGATCGCCGACGCCGAGCGCTGGGAGCGCCTCCGCGAGCACGTCGACAATTGCCCCGACCTCGCAAAGGTGTACGTCAGCCGCTCGAACGAGCAGGACATCAGCGACCCGCGGGTGCAGAAGCTCGAGGAGGTGCTCGGCGCGCCGAGCACGTGGGCGGCGATCGCGCAGGGCGACCTGCCCGCCGTGCCGCTCGATGCCGACGAGGACGCGACGATCTTCTACACCTCGGGCACGACCGGGAAGCCGAAGGGTGCCGTCATCACCCATCGCAACATCATCTCGAACGTGTTCAACGCGCTCGCCGCGCAGAGCCGCGCATTCCTCCGCCGCGGCGAGGCGCCGCCCGCGCCGAACCCGCTGGCGGCGCAGAAGGCGATCCTCATCTCGGTGCCGTTCTTCCACGCGACCGGCTGCTTCGCGATCATGGTGCCGTCGTTGCTCGCCGGCATGAAGATCGTCATGCAGCGGCGCTGGAACGCCGACCAGGCGCTCGAGCTCATCCAGCGCGAGCGCATCACCAACGCGGGCGGCGTCCCGACGATCGCGTGGCAGATCATCGAGCACCCGCGCTTCGACGAGTTCGACCTGTCGTCGCTCGAGAGCATCGCGTACGGCGGCGCGCCGTCGGCGCCGGAGTTGGTGCGGCGCTTGAAGGAGCGATTCCCGAAGATGACGCCGGGGCAGGGCTGGGGCATGACGGAAACCTCCGCGACCGCGACCAGCAACGTCGCCGAGGACTACGAGCTGAAGCCGTCGTCGTGCGGCGTCCCGTCGCCGACCGGCGAGGTACGCATCGTCGGCACCGACGACCACGACGTCCCAATCGGCGAGGTCGGCGAGCTCTGGTACCGCGGCCCGATCGTCGTGCGCGGCTATTGGAACAAGCCGCAAGCGACCGCCGAGACGTTCGTCGACGGATGGGTCAAGACCGGCGACCTCGCGCGCGTCGACGAGGAAGGCTTCGTCTACATCGTCGACCGCGCCAAGGACATGCTGATCCGCGGCGGCGAGAACATCTACTGCGTCGAGGTCGAAAACGCGCTCTACGACCACCCGGCCGTGATGGACGCGGCGGTCGTCGGTATTCCGCACCGCACGCTCGGCGAGGAGCCCGGCGCCGTCGTTCACCTGAAGCCCGACGCGCAGGCGACCGAGGAGGAGCTCCGCCACTTCGTCGCGCAGAAGCTCGCCGCGTTCAAGGTGCCGGTGAAGATCGTGTTCCTCGACGAGACCCTGCCGCGGAACGCGAACGGCAAGATCGTGAAACGCGAGCTGAAGGGACGCTTCGCCGCCGCCTGACACGACGGGCGTCAGCGTCCGAGCAGCTCCTTCAAACGTGCCGGGTCGCGGAGATCTTCCGGCGTCAGCTTCAGGTGCTTCACCGTCCCGAACGCCCGCGTCACCTCGAAGAGGTGGAGCGACGCGCCGGGGGCCGTGTGCACGGCGAGCGCGCGTGCGTAGAGCGCGAGGTCGGCGAGGATCACGTCGCTCTCTTGGCGCCCGCCGGGCGGCGTGTGCACGTGGGAGAAGAGCACCCAGAGACGCTGTCCCGGCACGAGAAGCGGCTGCAGCTCGGCGACGTACGCGGCCGGGTCGTTCCGATGCGATCCGCCGAGCGTGATCGTGTCGTCGAGCGCCGGGTGGTGGAAGCGAAACGCCTGCACCGCCCCGTCGTAGACGTAGACGCGGTCGCCGGGCCGGCGCTCGGATGCGAGCGTGGCGATGAGCGGCGCCGTCTCCTCGAAGACGACACCCGCCGACGGCGCGGCGACCCCGCGCGCGAGCATCGGCAGCACGATCGCGAGCGCCGCCGCGCCGAGCACGCCGCGCAGCACGACGCCGCGGGCGCCGAGCACGGACGCGAGCCCGAGGTAGACGAACGGCAGCAGGAAGACGCTCGTCCGTCCGCCCGCGAGCGGATAGACGCGCCAGGCGGTCGCGGCGATGAGCGTCGCGATGCTCACGAGCGCCGCAATCCCGAGCCAGCGCGCCGCTAGCGCGAGGCCCGCGCAGGCGACGAGCGCGGCGAGCCACGCCGGGTGCGCCGAGGCGTAGCCGAAGAAATCGAGGAGGCGGCCCACGACCCACCCGGCGCTCGGGATGCCGTCCGCCGGCGGGAAGTCGCCCGCCCAATACGACGCGACGAGCGGGCGCTCGCGCTGCGGGGCGATCACGAGCACGAACCATGCGAGCGCCGCGAGCCCGGCGACCGCGTGCGTCGCGAGCCAGTGGAGCCGATCGCGACCGTCGCGGCAGCATGCGAGGGTCGCGATTGCGATCCCGGGAAGCACGAGCGCCGTCGGGTACGCGAGGCCGGGTGCGAGGCTCAGCACGAGCGCGAGCCCGATCCACGGGCGTCCGTCGGCGGGCCGCGCCGCGACCGTGCTCGCGGCCGCGAGCAGCACGAGCACGACCGCGACGTCGGTCGAGTACTGCTTCAGCTCTTGTCCATGCAGCAGCGCCGTCGGCGACACGGCGAAGCACGCCGCGGCGACGAGACCCGCGGCCGTACCCGCCGCGCGCCGGCCGACGACGAACGCGAGCGGCACCGCGGCCACGCTCGCGGCGACCGCGAGCGCGCGCATGCCGATCGGCGAGTGTCCGACGACGGAACCCGCGGCGCGTAGCGCCAGCATGAAGAGCGGCGGCATCGGGGCACCGAGCCCGCCGCCGCCGGACCCGAGCACCCGGCTCCAGAACGCTTCCCACGTCGGCGCGAGCGCGATGTTCGCGCGCCACGCCTCGTCGAGCCAAAGCGAGCGCCCGAGCGACGGCACGCGGAGTGCCAGCGCTGCGAGCGTCAGTGCGGTGACGGCCAGCGCGGGGGCGCGTCCGGTCGCGCGCGGGGCGGTCACGGGCGGCGACGCTAGGGGAGTCCGCTGGCGCGTGCAACCGACCGCGCCACTGCGGCGCGCGCCGCGGCGACGATCTCGTATGAGCGCCGGCGCGCGGCGTGGTCGAAGATGGCCGACGCGATCATCAACTCATCGGCGCCGGTGCGCTCGACGAACGAGCTGAGCGCACTGCCGACGGTCTCGGCGGTGCCGATCGCGGTGTACGCCAGCACCTCCGCCATGACGGCACGGGCCTCCGGCGGCAAACGCTCGTCGAAGTCGGGGACGGGCGGCGGCAGCTCGGACGGGCGCCCGGTGTACAGGTTCAGGAAGGCCTGCTGGAGCGACGTCACCAGGAGGCGCGCCTCGTCCTCCGAGTCGGCGGCGAAGACGTTGCAGCCGATCATCACGTACGGCGCCGCGAGCTGGGCCGACGGTGTGAAGCGCTCACGATAGATCGCGAGCGCCGGCACGAGCTGCGCGGGCGCGAAGTGCGACGCGAAGGCGAAGGGGAGCCCCAACGCCGCTGCGACCTGCGCGCCGTAGAGGCTCGAGCCGAGGATCCAGAGCGGGACCTTCAGCCCCGCGCCCGGGACGGCGCGGATCCGCTGCCCCGGCTCCACCGGCGCGAAGTACGCCAGGAGCTCGAGCACGTCTTCGGGAAAGCGGTCGGGATCGGCGGCGAGCGTGCGGCGGAGCGCGCGCATGGTCACCTGATCGGTGCCGGGGGCGCGGCCGAGCCCGAGGTCGATGCGCCCGGGATGGAGCGCCGCGAGCGTTCCGAACTGCTCGGCGATGATGAGCGGCGCGTGGTTCGGCAGCATGATGCCGCCCGCCCCGACGCGGATCGTCGACGTCGCGGATGCGACGTGCTCGATCACGACGGCCGTCGCGGCGCTCGCGATCCCCGGCATGCCGTGGTGCTCGGCGAGCCAGTAGCGGTGGAAGCCGAGCCGCTCGGCGAGCTGCGCCAGATCGCGCGTGTTGCGAAGCGCCTGCGCGGCATCGGCGCCCGCCGTGATCGGCGCGAGGTCGAGGATCGAGAGCGGCACCATGACGATGGCGTCGACCCTAACAGGCCGGGCGCCCGAGACCATGCATGGGCTGGGAGGCGGACCCCCGCGACGTCCGCGTGTGCAGCGCTACTCCACGGACGCGTTCGCCAGACCGAAGAGCTCGTAGATGCGCGGGATCTCGTTCTTGAGCAGCTGATCGGCTTCGCACTGGTGCTGCCGCTGAAGGCACGTTGCCACGTCGCCGATCGTGCCGAGGGCCGGCACGCCGCGCGCCGCACAGGCTTCGGCGTTTGCACCGAGGCCGAGCCCGTCATCCGCGAGCAGGGTCGCGACGTCGACGAGCGGCGGACTGCAGCTCTTGGCGATGGTCGCGTGCAGCTTGGTCGGGAGCGTCGGAAGCTTCGCGAGCGCGCCCGCGCACGTCGCCTCGGCCTTCGCGAGGCATGCCTCGTCGCCGTTCTTCAGCTGCACGCATGTGAGCACACTCGTCGCGCACCGCCGCAGCAGGTTGAGGCGCGACTTCACGAACGACGCCCCGGCCCGGCCGAGAGTCTTCGCGCACTTGGTCGCGGCGGCGGCGCCGGTCGGCTCCGCGACGCCCGCGCCGCCGCCGTCGCCCGTCGTCGCGAGACACGGATACGCGCTCGCGTCGACGGCGGCGAGCCCGAGGAGCTCGCGGGCGCGCGGGTACTGCAAGCCGACCAGGCGCTCGGCGGCGCAGCTGTGGCGGCTCGCCAGGCAGGATGCGACGTCGGCGATCGAGCCGAGGCCGGGCACGCCGTAGTACGCGCACGTCGCCGCCTCGGCGTCGTACGCGAGCCCGCTCGCGTCGAGGAGCGCGCCGGCGCCGAGCGTCGGCACCCCGCACTTCTTCGAAAACGCCGGTCCAAACGCGGCCTTCGCGGCCGTGATCTTGGCTCCGGCCGTCGTACATGCCGCGCCGGCCTTGACGAGGCAGGCGGCGTCGCCCGGCTTCGTCTGCACGCACTTGGTCACGGTCGCGAGACAGCGCTGCAGCTGGCCGAGCTCCGCCGCCGCGAGCTTGCTGCCGGCGGCGCGGATCGACTTCGCGCAGGTGACCAGCGCCTTCGCTTGCGCCGGGTCGTCGATCCCCGCGCCGCCGCCGTCGGCGGGCTCGCTGCACTGCGCGTCGTCGTGATCGGCGAGGCCGTCCCCGTCGTTGTCCACGCAGTCGTCGCAGATCTCGATGCCCGGCGTCGCGAGTCCCGTCGGGGTCGGCGCCGACGGCAAGGTCGGGGTGACCGAGCGGGTCGAGGACGGCGTCGCCGTGCGCGTCGGCGTCACGGTCGCTGCGGCGGTCGGCGTCGCGCTCCGGGTGGCACTCGCGGTCGCGGTCCGGCTCGGCGTCGGCGTGCGGGTCGGGGTCGGCGTCCACGGCGGCGTCGGCGACAACGTGCCGGTCGCCGAGAGCGTCGGCGTCGGGGACAGGGTCGGTGTCCCGCTCGGCGTGAACGTCGCCGTGCGGGTCGGGGTCGCGGTCCGCGTCGCGGTCGGGGTCGCGGTGCGGGTCGGCGTGAGGGTCGCGCTCGGTGTGAGGGTCGGCGTCGGTGTGGCGGTCGCGGTCCGGGTCGGTGTGGGCGTCGCCGTCCGCGTCGGCGTGCTCGTGCGTGTGGCGGTGGCGCTCGCGGTCGGCGTCGCGCTCACCGTCGCCGTCGGTGTCGCCGTCGGGGTGCGGGTTGGCGTCGCGGTGCGCGTCGCGCTCGGGGTGGCCGACGGCGTCAGCGTTGGCGTCGGTGTGACCGTCGGCGTCCGGGTCGCGCTCGCCGTCGCGGTGCGCGTCGCGGTCTGAGTCGGCGTCGCGGTCGCGCTGACGGTCGGCGTCGGCGTCACGGTCGCGGTGCGCGTCGGCGTGGCGGTGCGGGTCGCGGTCGTCGTCGCGCTCGGCGTGAGCGTCGGCGTTCCGGACGCGGTGAAGGTCGGAGTCGGCGTGGTCGTGGGCGTGCGCGTCGCCGTCATGGTCGCGGTGGCGCTGAGCGTCGGGGTCGGCGTCGTGGTCGGCGTCGGTGTGACCGTCGGTGTCGGCGTCCGCGTCGGCGTCGTGGTCGTCGTTGCAGTCGGGGTCCCGGTGCGGGTCGCGGTGGGAGTCGCCGTTCGCGTCGGGGTGACGGTCGGCGTCGCCGTGACGGTCGCGGTCGGCGTCGCGGTGACGGTGATGGTCGGCGTCGGCGTCACGGTCCGCGTCGGGGTCGCCGTCCGGGTGGCGGTGACGGTCGCTGACGGTGTCGTCGTCACCGTCGGCGTTGCGGTGATGGTCGGGGTCGCGGTCGGGGTCGCCGTGCGCGTCGGCGTCGCCGTGCGGGTCGCGGTGGCCGTCGGCGTCGGGCTCACCGTCGGTGTCGGTGTGCCGGTGCGCGTCGCGGTCGGCGTCGTGGTGACGGTCGAGGTCGGCGTCACCGTGGCGGTTCGCGTCGGCGTCGGCGTGCGCGTCGGGGACGCGGTGCGTGTGGCCGTCACGGTCGACGTCGCCGTCGTCGTGGCGGTCGGTGTCACGGTGACGGTCGGCGTGGCGGTCGGCGTCGAGGTTCTCGTCGGGGTCGCCGTGCGTGTGGCCGTGATTGTCGGCGTCGCGGTGATCGTCGGTGTCCTGGTCACCGTCACGGTAGGCGTCGCCGTCCGGGTCGGCGTGGCGGTCGGCATCGGTGTCGCGGTCCGGGTCGCGGTCGCGGTCACCGTCGGCGTGGCCGTCACGGTCACGGTCGGGGTTGCCGTCGCGGTCGCCGTCGGCGTCGGCGTCGCCGTGCGGGTGGGCGTGGCGGTGCGCGTCACGGTCGCGGTCGGGGTCGCCGTGCGCGTCACCGTCGGTGTCGGTGTGGTCGTGTGCGTGGCGGTCGGCGTCTGCGTGCGCGTGGGCGTCGCCGTACGGGTCGCGGTCACGGTCGGCGTCGGCGTCAGGGTGACCGTCGGCGTCGGCGTCACGGTGCGGGTCGGCGTCACCGTCGCCGTCGGCGAGAGGGTCGGCGTCGGCGACGTCGTCACGGTGGGAGTCGCGGTGGCGGTCGGCGTGCGCGTCGCCGTTGCCGTCCGCGTCGCGGTCGGCGTCGGGGTGCGGGTCGGCGTCGACGTGCGCGTGGCGGTGACGGTCGCGGCCGCCGTGAACGTCGGGGTTGCGGTCACGGTGGGTGTCGGCGTGGTGGTCACCGTCGCGGTTCGGGTGGCCGTCGGAGACGCCGTGCGGGTCGCGGTCGCGGTGCGGGTCGCGGTCGGAGTCGGGCTGCGCGTCGGGGTCGCCGTCGGCGTGCCTGTCGGGGTGGGACTTCGGGTCGGCGTCACGGTCGGCGTGCGGGTCGGCGTCAGGGTCCGGGTCGGCGTCGCGGTCGGCGTCATCGTGACCGTCGGGCTCGGGGTCGGGCTCGCGGTCGGCGTCGGGGTCTGGGTCGGCGACGGCGTCGGCGACGCGGTCTCGGTCGGGTCCGGTGTCGGCGTGGCCGACTCGGTGGCCGTCGGCGTCGGCGACGCGGTCGGTGTCGCCGAGGGTGTCGGGCTCGGCGTCGGGGTCCTGGTCGCGGTCACGGTCGGCGTGGCGGTTGCGGTGACCGTCGGGGTCGGGGTGGCCGTTGCGGTGCGCGTCGGCGTCGCCGTGGCGGTCGGCGTCGTCGTTGCTGTCGGCGTCGCGGTCGCCGTGGCGGTCGGCGTCATCGTCGATGTCGATGTCGATGTCGATGTCGCGGTCGGCGTCGCGGTCGACGATTCCGTCGCCGTTGGCGTCTCCGTCACGGTCGGGGTCGCGGTCCGCGTCGGCGTGCCGGTCGCTGTGGGCGTCGCGGACGTCGTCGGGGTCGCAGTGCGCGTCGCGGTGGCGGTGACGGTCGCGGTCGGCGTGATCGTGGCCGTCGGCGTCAGTGTCGCGGTAGGGGTCGCGGACACGGTCGGAGTCGCCGTGACCGTGGGCGTGGCGCTGGCCGTGGGCGTCCCCGTGAGGGTCGGCGTCGGCGTCCGCGTGCTCGTTGCAGTCGCGGTAGGGGTCGCGGTGACCGTGGGCGTGGCTGTCAGCGTCGGCGTTGCGGTCACGGTCTGGGTCGGTGTGACGGTCGGCGTCGCGGTCGCGGTCGGCGTCGCCGTGAGCGTCGGCGTCGCGGTGACGGTCGCGGTGGGCGTCGCCGTCGCAGTCGGCGTGGTGGTGACCGTGGGCGTGGCCGTCC
>JANNPN010000382.1:0-21806 GCA_031400185.1 Polyangiaceae bacterium | reverse complement strand
AGCGCGGAGGCGTAGCGAGAGCTACGCCGCACAAGCGAACGACCGAGCAACGACGCAGATGGCCCTTTTTCAGCAACCTGCTCACGAGGGGGATCTCTCCCCCTTCGGTGGGCGCGGAGCAGGCGCACTCACCGTGGACCCCCGCTCGCTTCCGCTCGGCCTCGCGCTGCGACTCGGAGGGCGGTGTCTTGGGTCACCCCTCCTAGGTCGGCGCCGCGTTGAAAAAGAATGCTCTAGTTTGACGCCGTCTCATCGAACGGCGGCAATTCTCAAATTGACAGGTGGCGACCTCCCGGCGTACGGGTCATCTCCCGCATTTCTCAAGGACGAGAGGAGACCGTGATGGCCCCCCTTCCCATTTCACGTGTCCGTATTGGTGTTGCCGCGAGCCTGGTGCTCGGCGGCCTGGTCTGGGCGTCGGTCGCCTCGGCGCAGCTTCCGTCGATGGCCGTGTCCCTCGGCAGCACCGCCAACATCGGCGGCGTCGACGCGCGCGACGAGGACATCCTCGTGTGCGACGCGACCTCGTACGGCCCCGGGACCACCAGCTGCACGTGGCGCCTGCTGTTCGACGGCAGCCAGAGCGGGCTCGATTCCAGCGTGAAAGCGCTGGACGTGCTGCCGAACGGCAACCTCGTCATCCGGGTCAACGCCGACAGCAGCATCCCCGACCTCTCGGCGATCAAGACGAAGGACCTGGCGCTCTTCATCCCGACCGACCCGCTCGACACGCCGTACACGGGTGGCGAGTGGCGCCTCTACCTCGACGGCGACGCGGTAAACGGCGTGAGCGACGCGCGCAGCTGGGACGCGGTCGACGTGCTGACCGACGGGACCTGCGAGAACAACGACCCGCCGACCTGCGACGTGCTCCTGTCGCTGCCGAGCGGCGCGGCGCTCGGCGGCGTCTCGTTCGACGACGAGGACATCCTGCGCTGCCACCCGACCTCGTTCAGCGTCGGCGGCGCCATCACCTCGTGCGACTACTCGCTCTACCTCGACTCGAGCGCGATCAACGGCGGCGGCGCCGGGAGCTACAGCGGCGCGCTGTTCGGCATCGACTTCACCGCCCCCGACACGCTGATCTTCCGCGCCAACGCGAACCCGAACCTGCCGGCCCACGAGGCGGCACGCGACCTCCTCCGCTACGTCGGGACGTTCGGCACCTCGCCGATCGGGACCACCGACGTCTTCTTCGACGGCGCCGGCGCCGGGGGCGCCGGCCTCGACGGCGAGACCATCCAAGCGTTCGCGTTCATGCCGGACGGCGACGGCGACCAGGTGCCCGACGGCATCGACAACTGTGTCGGTCTCCCGAACCCGGGCCAGGAGAACGCCGACGGCGACGCCCTCGGCGACGACTGCGACTACTGCCCGTTCCGTCCCGAGCCCACGTGCGCGTGTGGTGACGCCGTCATCGATGCGCCCAACGAAGAATGCGATCTCGGCCCCGCCAACGGTGCCGTCGACAGCCCGTGCTCCGCGACGTGCGAGATCCTCGGGACGTGCACCGGCAGCAACACCGCATGCGACGACGTCGGCGACTGCCCCGTCGGTGAGGGCTGCTGCGGCAACTCCATCACCGACGGCAACGAGGAGTGCGACGACGGCAACAACATCCCCGACGACCTCTGCAGCGGTCAGTGCATCCTGACGCCGCAGGGCGTGCCGATCATCGGCTGCGAGGACGTCGCCGGGCCGCACATCATGCCGGGCTTCGTGAAGCAGGCGAAGTTCCAGGACACGAAGGACAACCCCGGATTCGCCCTCGACAAGTGGAAGGTGAAGGGCGAGTTCAACCTCGCCACCGGCGTCACCATCGACCCCGACAGCGAGACCGTCCGCGTGGTCCTGAACCAGGCCGGCCCGACGCCGATCTACGATGCGGCCCTGCCGATCGCGAGCTTCGTCCAGAAGGGCTCGGCGTCCAAGCCCAACTGGCAGTTCAAGGACAAGGAAGGCGACGTCGTCGGCGCCGAGGGGCTCCGCAAGGTGCAGGCGAAGCTCCAGCTGAACAAGATCGCGTACTCGATCGACGCGCGGAAGGTCATCGTCCCGATCGACCTCCTGGCGCTCGGCGCGCCGCCCGTGCGCGTGCGGCAGACCCTCCGCGTCGGCGACGACTGCGCGACGTCGGTCTTGCGGTGCACGCTCTCGAACACGACGCTGAAGTGTACGTCGGCGCCCTAGCGTAGACGGGGGATCTCTGCCCCTTCGCCGCCGCGGCAAAGCCGCGGCGGCTCATCCCCCGGCTCGCTCGCGCGCGGAGGTGGCGCCGGCGGGCGCGTCACCGCCGGCCGCGGCGGTCGAAGACGCGCATCACTTCTCGCATCCACCCCGCGATGATGCGGCCGGGCCGCGCGAGCGGCTCGTCGGCGTCGCGCGGGTCGAGGGCGGGGCGGCGCGGCTTGCAGTACGCGTGCGGCTCGGTGCCCATCCGGAACGCTTCGCGGATGCCGGGGCAGCGCGCCGTCGCGAGCAGACCGGTCTCGGGGTCCACGTCCTCGAAGACGATGCCGTCCGGCACCGGGAATCGGCCGGCGCGGCGTGCCGCCATGATCGGCCGCATCGCGGTGCTCCACACCTCGAGCGCGGTGGTCGTCGAGGCGAGCTTCACCGGCCGGCCGTCGTCGAAGCCGACCCAGGCGGCGGCGAGGAGATCGGGCGAGTAGCCGACGAACCACGCGTCGCGGAAGTCGTTGGTGGTGCCGGTCTTGCCGGCGAGCGGGCCGGTGAACCCGCGGGCGCGGAGGCTCCGCGCCGTGCCGCGGGCGACGACGCCCTCCATGAGATCGTGCACGAGGTACGCCGCCGCAGGGTCGCTCGCCGCGACCGGCGCCGGCGCGTGCCGGTAGACGGCCGTGCCGGCGCGGTCGAGCGCGCCACGGAGCAGATACGGCGTCCGGCGGATGCCCATCCCGGGAAACGCGGTGTAGAGGCCCGCGAGGTCGAGCAGCGTCGTGTCGGCGACGCCGAGAGCCAGCGCCGGGACGCGCGGCAGCTCGCCGCTCCAGCCCGCGCGTGCGGCGGTCGCCGCGACCGCGTCGATCCCGACCGCGAGCGCGAGCCGGACGGTCGGTACGTTGAGCGAGCGTTCGAGGGCGGTGCGAGCCGTGACCATGCCGCGGAAGCGCTGGTCGTAGTTCACGGGCTCCCAGGTCTCGCCGCCGTCGGCGCGGAGTGCCAGCGGCCGGTCCTCGAGGAGGCTCGTGCCCGTGAATCGTGCCGGGTCGCGCTCGAAAGCGGCGAGATACACGAACGGCTTGAACGTCGAGCCGGCCTGGCGGCGTGCGTGCGTCGCGCGATTGAACGGCCGGCGTCGGAAGTCGCGCCCGCCGACGAGCGCGCGGACGCCGCCGTCGTCGACGTCGAGCACGACGAGCGCCGACTCGAGCGGCGTCTTCCGTCCGCGGAGCCAGTTGTGGCCGCGCTCGAGGCTCACGAGCGCCGCCTCGACGCCGTGCTCGGCGTGGTGCTGCATCGCCGGGTCCATGGTGGTGTACACGTCGAGGCCGCCGCTCCGGACGGCGGCGACACCGACCGCTTGCTCGAGCTCGCGGCGCGCCGCCTCGAGGAGGAACACGCCCTCGATCCGCTCCGGCGGCGCATCGCTCACCTCGAGCCGCGCGCGCTTCGCGGCGGCCGCGGCTGCCGGCGTGATCGCGCCCGCCACGACCATGCGATCGAGGACGGCGTTTCGCCGGCGGACGGCGCGGGCGAGGTTCCGGAGCGGCGAGTTGCGGTTCGGCGCCTGGATGATGCCGGCGAGGGTCGCTGCTTCCCCGAGGGTGAGGGCTTCGGCGTCTTTCCCGAAGAACGTCCGCGCCGCCTGGCCGTACCCGACGACGTTCGAGCCGCCATGGCGGCCGAGGTAGACCTCGTTCAGATACAGCTCGAGGATCTGGGCCTTGGAAAGACGTGCCTCGAGGACCAACGCGAGACCGACCTCGGTGATCTTCCGCCGCCAGGTGCGGTCGGTGCCGAGAAAGACGCTGCGCGCGAGCTGCTGCGTGATCGTGCTGCCGCCTTCGACGAGGCGCCCCGCGCGCAGGTTCGCGCGGGCCGCACGCGCGACGCCCCGGCCGTCGACCCCGTAGTGCTCGTGGAAGCGTGCGTCCTCGGTCGCCAGCAGCGCCGCCGCGACGTGCTTCGGCAGGCGCGCGAGCGCGACGGGCCGGCGACGCTCCCAGCGGCCGTTCCAGACGACCCCGAGCGGCGCCGGCTCGAGCGTGAGGTGCCCGTGCGGGTCGCCCGTCGGGACGTCGGTGATCGCGTCGACGCGGGTGCCCGCGAGCTGGAGCCGGGCCGTGCGCTCCGGCAGACCGCCGGCGGGGTCGACGAAGGCACGGGCACGGATCTCGAGCACGTTTCCGCGCCGCGACCAGCTTCCCGGCTGCGCGAGCTGCGCGTCCTGACGGTAACCGAGCCGTCGCAGGCGCTCGAAGAGCCCCACTCGGTCGACGTCCATTCCGAGCTCGAGCCGGAAGCGATCGGCGAGGAAGCGCGTGTGGAGACGATCCGCGCCGGCGGCGAAGCGCGCGCTGACACGCCGGTCGAGCACGTAGCCGTAGGCGGCGAGCGCGGCGACGAGCAGCGCCAGCAGGAGCAGGGCGCGCCGGCCGCGTCGTCGCGGGGCGGACTCTCGGGGTTGGTCGTCCGCGGCGGGCACTGGGTCCATCTAAACAGCGCGGGCGTGCGAAAGCATCGCCCGCGACGGGGCGTCGTCGTCGCGTGCGCCGCGTTCGTCTGCGCTCTTCCGCTCGTCCTCATGACGGCCGCCGCACGACTGCGGTCTCTTGCACCTTCGCGCGGAGCGCGTGCCGCGCCGACGGGGAGATTCCTGTGGCAATCACGGCGACTTTCTTGCATTGAGAGCGTGGTGCGGCGGGGCGGCAAGTGCCGCGGGTGGGTCGGTTCTGTGACCGCCGCGAGGGGGAGGGCGAGATGCGACGTGTAATGTCCGTCGTGGCGTTGGTGGGGTTGATTGCGAGCGTGCTGGCCGTGGCCTTCGCGTGGCACATCGAGGGCACGGTCTTCTGTGACGAGAACGGCAACGAGGTTCCGGATTCTCAGGATTCCCCGGTGTCCGGTGTGCAAGTGCGCTTGACCGCGCTCACCGTGGCGCCCGGCGGGACGTTCGACGCGACGACCAACGCGAACGGCTTCTACACGCGCGCGCTGCCGGATCACGACGACGACTACAAGGTCGAGCTGATCGGCGGCCTCCCGCCCGGCACGGCGGTCGTGTTCCCGTCGAGCGGCGGGTACGGCGTCGTGCCGGTGCCCCCGATCACGCTGACGGCGAGCCAGAAGCACGTGGGCGACGTCAATTTCTTGCTGCTCGGCTGCGCAACCGCACCCACTCCGACGCCGACGGGCACCGTGACGCCGACGTCGACGGTGTTCCAGACGCCGCTCGAGCTGCCGACCCCGACCGCGACCGACGTCGCGACGCCAACGGAAGAGGCAACCCCGACGGCGACCCCGACCGACGAGCCGACGCCGACGGCTACCGTCACCGCGACCCCGACCGAGCAGCCGACGCCGACCGTCACCGCGACCGAAGAGGCGACGACTACTCCGACCGTCACGCCGACCGAGGTCGCGACCGGAACGCCGACGGCGACGGTCACGGCGACCGAGGGTGCGACCTCGACGCCGACGGCCACACCGAGCGAGGTCGCGAGTGCGACGCCGACCCCCACGGTCACGCCGACCGCAACGGGTCTCGCGAGCGCAACCGCTACGACGACGGTCGGACCGACCCCCACGACGACGGCGACGCCGACCGCGACCACGACGCCGACCACGACCACGACCACGACGCCGGTCGTGACCGCCACGCCGACGCCCAATCTGCCGACGGCGACGCCGAGCACGGGGCAGACCCCGAGCGCCTTTTCGTCGTTCTTCCAGTGCTACGAGATCGACCGCGCGACCCTGGCGGAGATCGAGGATCTGCCGGTCGAGGACCGCTACGGAGCGACCCTCATCGACGTCGCCGGCCGCGGCAAGGTGAAGCGGCTCTGCAATCCCGCGGCGGTGAACGGCCAGAACCCGGGCGCGGTCGCCGACCCGAACCACCTCGTCGGCTACGTCATCAACGACCGCACCCCACGCGGCGCGCGCATCCCCGACCAGATGGTGACGAACGTCTTCGGGACGACGTTCCTGACGGCACTCCGCCCGATCGCGTTCCTCGTCCCGAGCGCCAAGAGCCTGATCGGACCGCCGGCACAGCTGGCACCGGCCGCGGTCGACCACTTCCAGTGCTACTCGGTCGGGAGCGCCGGCAAGACGCGCGTCGACGACGTTGCGGTCGTCGACCAGTTCGGCGCGAAGACACTGGATGTGAAGCGTCCGTCGCGCCTGTGCGTCGCCGCCGACAAGCGCGACGAGGGGGTGCTCGACGCGAGCGCCGCGCTCATGTGCTACGAGGTGCGGGCGTCGCCGGGCACGAAGCCGTTCCGCGGCGTGGACGGGCCGGTCTCCATCGCCAATCAGTTCGGCCCCGACACGCTGCTCGTGACGCGCACGACCGAGCTCTGCGTGCCGTCGGTCGTGACGACGCAGAAGAAGCGAACCTCGCGCCGGTAGGCGTTCGCAGTCGAATCAGCGGTCGCCGTCGACCCAGGCCGCGCGCCAGCCGCGCGGCCTGGGGGTCGCGCTCGCGTCCAGGCGCGCGCGGAGGTGCTGCGGCGCAACCTCGCGGTACGCGTCGGCGACGAGGCTTGCGACCGCCTTCCAGTCGGGGGCGTTGTCGATGCGGACGCCGACCCAGCCCTTGTGGCCGACGTAGGGCGGCCGGAAGTAGTGCGTCGGATCCTCGGCGACGAGGTCCTCCTGTACGCCCGGCCGCGCGGGGAGCCACACGGCGACGTGCGCGGCGCCGTGGTGGTGCGTATCGAGTTGCGCGAAGAGCTTCCCCGCCCGCCACGTCGGCTCGCCCCACGCGATCTTCTCGGTGACCTCGGGGAGGGCCATACAGATGCGGCGGAGGCGCGCGATCGCCGCGACCTCCTTCTTCGTGGTCGGGAGCTTCAAAGGATGACGCGACTCGGCCGCGGCCGGCGTCGGCACGCGCTTCGTGGCCGGGCGTTTCCGGGTCGGCATCGGCTGATCCCTTAGCACCGCCATGGACCCCCACGGAATCGATCGGCTAAGTCTTCGCCCGGATGGGCCTCCGCCGTCTCGCGCCGCTCGTGTTGATCGCCGTCGTCGGTGTCGCGGCGTGGCGACTCGTGCCCTGCCGCTGGATCCCGGTGGCGCTCGACCCCGAGTTCGCGGGCTGGGTGGCGCCGCTCAGCAACCGCTTCGCGGACGGAATGGTGCTCTATACGGACGGTGCGCACTCGCCGCTGCCGCCGGTGCCGTTCGTGCTGCTCTACGCCGTCGGAGGAGGGCAGGCGACGTGGCGCACCGAGAGCGCCGTCAACCTGGCCCTGCTCGGCGTGACGGCGCTGGTCACGTACGCGGCGATCGCGCGGGCGACGTCGCCCGCGGTAGCGTTCGTCGCGGTGCTCGCGGCGCTGCCGGTCTTCCTCGCGAGCCGGAAGTCGCTCGCCTACGACGCGGTCGTGCAGGCGCTGGTCGCGTGCGGCGCGTGGCTCGTGATGCGCTGGCACGACGAGCGGAGCCGGAAATGGCTCGCGGCGCTCGCGATCGTCGGAGGTCTGGCGGTGCTCTCGAAGCACAACACGGCGGTCGGCCTGATCGGCGGCGCGTGCCTCGTCGTCGCGTTGGGCGGCGGCGCCGTCGACGCGGTCGTGGTCGGCGTCGGCACGGTCGTCGCGGCGGCAGCGCTGCTGCTCGTGCTGAGCCCGTTCGCGAGCGTCCCGGGCTTCGTCGCGGACGTGCTCGTGCACGGCGCGGAGCCGAAGGGCGGCGCCGCGACCATGTGGAGCAATCTCGGCGAGTACGCCGCGCAGCTCGTGCACTTCCGGACGGTCGCCGTCCCGACGAGGGTTGCGTCGGGGCTCCTGCAGGCGAGCTTCTTTCTCGCGGTCGCGGGGATGCTCGTCCGCCGTCGGTCCGCGCTCGCGGCGCTCACGACGGTGACGGTGCTCGCGGCGCTCGCCCACTCGCTGTCGACCTCGCTCTTTCGCTGGTGGTACGACGTGAACCCGCTGATCCCGGTTGCGTTCGCGTGGGTCGTCGTGCTCGCCGGCGCGGTGCCGTGGCGCATGCTCGCGGCGACCGCGGTGCTGCTCGCGATCACCTGGGGCAGCTACGGCCCCGAGATCGCGCGCCGGCTCGACGCGTGCACCGTGCCGTGGCCGGAGGTGGCCGCGTATGCCGGCGCGCGCATGCCGGCGCGCGCCGACGGCCTCCGCACGCTGATCGCGCGGGTCCGGGCGCTCAGCACTCCGACCGATCGCGTGCTGCTGCTGCCGAACGACCCCGACCTGGCATCGGCGTTCGGCCGCCCGGCACCCGCGCTTTCGAGCCTGATCCTCTTCGTCGACCAGTACTGGGAGCGCTTCGTCGACGCTGATTTCGCCCGCATCCGGGCCGACCCGCCGGCGATCATCGTGGTCGGCCCGATGTCGACGTTGGGCTTCCAGTGGTACTGGAACGGCGACAAGCGCCGCACGGATCGCCTGATCCGCCACGTCATGCGCGACCTGGCGCCGACGGCGTACGAGCCGCCGGAGGCGTGGCCGTTCACCCGCAACGACGGGAGCCGCGACGTGATGCGGCTCTACGTGCGGCGCGGCGTGCCGTCCGGATGATCAGCCGGTCCGTGCGGGACCGACCCTGCGCGCGGGCGGCGTCGTCGTCGCAAGCGTCACCGCGAGGCCGCCGTCCCGACGCTCACCTCTTGGACCTCGCGCGGCAGCGTCGTCGTGAGGTAGTCGCGCGCGTTTCGGCGTGTCCCGGCGTCCTGCGCGAAGCGGCTCTCGAGGAAGGCGGCGACGGCGAGCGTCGTGATCGTGTGCTGCCGGCCGGGGTGCATGGCGATCGGTGACGGCGCTTCGCGGCACGGGGGCCGGATCTGCGCGAGGTCGATGCCATCCTCGTCGCGCATGAGGCCGCGGACGTGCGCCACGGCGGCGTCGAGGTCGAGCGTGCGGGCGAGGACCCAGCACGTCGCGACGTCGGGGTTGTCGAGGAGGCGCGGCAGGCCCGCGGCGCCGTGGTCGAAGCCGGCGTGCGAGGCGCCGGCGATCGAGACGAGCGTCGCGCCCGGCACGCGGTCGCGCGTTCCGAGCGCGTTCCGCCGGTAGTCGACGACCACGTCGCCGGTCGCCGCGATCATCAAGAACGGCACGTCGGCAGTCCGGAAGAAGCCCGGCGCGAATATCGCGATCGGGCCCGCGATCGAGATGGCGGCGGCGATGCGGGGATCGCGGAGGCGGGGGTGGAGCGCGGCGAGCGTCGCCGTGAGCCCGCCGAGCGAGTGGCCCATGACGGCGATCCGCGCCGGGTCGATCGCCGGGAGCCGCACGCCGCGCGTCTCTCCGGCCAGCAGCCGGTCGATCAGGAACCGCACGTCGCCGGGCTGACGGATCACGTCGTCGACCGTGGCGCCGCCGCGCGCGAAGAGCGTGGTGCGGGGATGGGTCGCGGCGACGACGACGTAGCCGCGGCTCGCGAGATGCCGTGCGAGGTAGGTGCCGCCGGTTCGATTGCCGAGGAACCCGTGCGCCTGGACGACGAGCGGGAGCGGGCCGCGCCTGTCCGGCGGCCACCAGAGCGTCGCGGCGAGCGTCCGGCCGCGCGCGCGGTCGTGGAAGACGACGTTCCGCGTCGCGACCCGGTGCGGGGTCACGGTGAGCCGCGTCGCGCTCTCCGAGCCGGTCGACGGGAAACGCGGACCGGCGAGCAGCGTGCAGCCGGATGCGACGAATGCGACGACCGCGAGGGTCACCGCGGCCGATCTTCGCCGTTTTCGCACCGCGCCCACGATAGGCGAGCGGTTGCGTCGAGGGCTACTCCGGTCGGCGGCGAGCGCGGACGCGGGGAGGTGCGAACGCCCGCTCGACGTGCTCAGGTAGGACCATGAGGTCATCCGCAGCCGTCCTCGCGATCGCCGCCGTCATCGTCATCGGACTCACGGGGGCCCCTCCCGCCCCGACGGCACAAGGTCTCATCCTCCTGGTGCGGCACGCCGAGCGGGCTCCGTCGGCGCCGACCGACGACCCGCCGCTCACCGAGGCGGGGAAGGCGCGTGCCGAGCGGCTCGCCGCGATGGTCGCGAAAGCGGGGGTGCGGACGGTGTTCACGACGAGGTTCCGCCGCACGCAGGAGACCGCGAAGCCGCTACTCGACGTTCTGAAGCTCGAGCGCACGGAGGAAAGCGACACCGACCAGCTCGTCGCCAAGCTCCGCGCTCGCCTGGACGAGAACGTCCTCGTGGTCGGCCACTCGGACACGGTCCCCGACGTCATCAAGGCGTTCGGCGGTCCGGCCGTGGCGATCGACGACGACGAGTTCGACGACCTCTTCGTGCTCGCGCCCGCCACCGGCGCGCTCGTGCGCCTCAAGTATTAGCTCAGAAGGGAGATCTCTCCCCGTCGCTCGGCCGCGCGCTGCGCACGCGGAGGTCGCGATGCGCTCCATCGGATTCGCGAATGGTAGCGTCGCGTGGCGCACGTCCAGCGCGCGGCGCACGCTGCGCCATATTGGGACACGGTTTTCACCTGCATATGGACGCTGCAAAACGATCCGAAACTTCATGAGCTTGCGGCGCGGATTTTCTTGACGGCTGCCGCGATCACGCGGATAGTGCGCGCGTCAGTCGTTGCACCCCCCTTATCGGGCAGCAGTCGGGCCCATTGCTGCGACGCGATCCCTCGCGCGCGCTGGAGTTTCGCGATGCAAATCAAAAGTCGACACGTGGGTGCCGTGGTGATGGCCATGGCGACGTTGCTTGCAGCCGCCGCACGTGTCGACGCCGTGCCGCCGGTGTGCACGAGCGGACCGGACGCCCCGCGTGACATCAACACCTACATGCTCTTCGCCTACACGGAGCTGTACGTGAAGGGCGGGACGGCGGCGGTCCCCGGACGCGGGCTCTTCACCGGCGGCAACCTCGGGTCGAACGGCGTCGCGACCGTCGGCGACCCGAACGCGACGATCGGCACGAACTACGGCGTCTATCTTTCGGACGGGAACGCGGCGGTCGCCGATCGCATCACGCTCGGTCCCGGCCATCCGCTCCTTCCGACGAGCGTCTGGGACGTCTTCGCCAACGAGGTCACGAACAACGACTTCTCGTACTTCTCGATCCGGAACGCGGGGCCGATCTGCTTCACGCCGCCGATCATCGACACCGGCCTCCCGACTGCCGTCGCGTTCACGCATCCCGGCGGGCCCTACCAGCCGGTGCTCCCGAGCTTCCCTTCGGAGGCCGCGCTGGACGCGCTCCCCGACGTGAACCTGACCGCCGGCTTCACGTTGACGCTCCCGCCGGGAAGCTACGGCGACCTCGACCTCAACGACGACAGTGTCCTGAACCTCGGTGACGGCGTCTACAACTTCCACTCGATCCAGTCGGGACGGGACGTGACTATCAATACGACGTCCGGGACCGACGTCCGGATCGCCGTCGACTTCCGGAGCAACAACAACATCACGATCCAGGGCTCCGACCTGGCGCGCTTCTACATCCGTTCCGACGGGATCGGGCCGTCGGTCTTCTCGTTCACGCTCGGCTTCAACACGCTCCCCGACTGTGGGGAGACGATCGCGATCCACGGCCAGTTCTTCATCCCGAACGGCCGCATCAACCTCGGCGACTGCACCAACATCTTCGGCCGCGTCTGGGCGAACGTCATCCGGAACGACACCAACATCAACGTGACGTATCGCGCCGCGGCCACGCTCGGCGGCACGAAGTTCCTCGACGCGAACGCCAACGGCCAGATCGATCCGGACGAGGGCGGGCTCGCGGGCCTCACCTTCTACGTCGACTACGACGACGACAGCGTGCTCGACCCGGGTGAGCCGAGCGGTGTCAGCGACGCCAACGGCGACTACGTGATCGACAACGTCGCGCCCGGCACGTGGCCGCTCCGCGAGCTCGCGAATCCGAGCTTCGTCTGTTCGTTCCCCGGGGCGTGCGAGTACCCGTTGACGGTAGGGAGCGGTGAGTCCGTGGGCGGCCTGGACTTCGCCAACTGGACCGGCATCAGCAAGACCGGCACGAAGTTCGAGGACCTCGACGCGGACGGCAGCGACCGTGAGCCCGGCGAGCCGGGACTGCCCGGCTGGACGATCTGGGTCGACTACGACGGCGACGGGACGCTCGATGCCGACGAGCCGTTCGGCGTGACCGACGCGAGCGGGAACTACGCGATCGTCAACATCACCGCCGGGACCTGGAAGGTGCGCGAGGTCGGCCAGCCGGGGTGGACGTGCTCGTTCCCGTCCGCCAGCGACGCGTTCGGCTGCCACTACGAGGAGACGTTCGTCGCCGCGACCGCGTACCCTGACAACAACTTCGGCAACTGGCGCGGGTCGACCAAGTCGGGGACGAAGTTCGGCGACGCCGACCGCGACGGGGTCCGCGACCTCGGCGAGATCGGCCTCGGCGGCTGGACCATCTACGTCGACTACGACGGTGACGGCACGCTCGATCCGGGCGAGCCGTTCGACGCGACCGATGCGACCGGCGCCTACGAGATCACCGGTATCACGCCCGGCACGTGGAGGGTCCGCGAGGTCGGCCAGGCCGGCTGGACGTGCTCGTTCCCGCCGACGACCGATGCCTTCGGCTGCTACTACGAGGAGACGTTCGAGAGCGGCGGCTCCTACCCCGACAACGACTTCGGCAACTGGTCGGACGGGATCGGACACTTCCAGTGCTACGAGATCCACCGCGCGAGCTCCAATCGCACGGTGACGCTCGACGACGCCGTCGGCGACGGCACCGTCACGATCAAGCGCGCGAAGCGGCTCTGCGCGCCGGTCGACAAGAACGGCGAGGACCCGCTGGCGCCGCTCGAGGCGGAGCATTTCACCTACTACACGATCAAGCAGACGACGCGCTTCACGAAGGTGAAGCAGGTGACGGTCGACAACCAGTTCGGCGTACAGACGATGTCGCTCGCGAAGCCGGATCGGATGCTGGTGCCGACGGCGAAGAGCCTGACCGGCCCGGCCGACCCGCTCACCCGGCCGATCGATCACTACAAGTGCTACAAGGTCGGCGGCGTGAAGAAGAAGGTCAGCGGTCTCTCCGTCACCGACCAGTTCGGCACCATCGTGGTCGACGTGAAGAAGCCGCTCCACCTCTGTCTCCCGGCGATCAAGAACGACGAAGCGGCGCTCGTCGATCCGTCGACCGCGCTCATGTGCTACAAGGTGAACGGTCTCCGGCAGGACGTCCGCCCGGAGGTTCAGACCTTCAACCAGTTCGGGCCCGATAAGTACGACTTCTTCGGCCCGCGCGACCTCTGCGTGCCGTCGACGGTGACGATCCCGTAGCGTTCGGCACCGGCACATCGCGGTAGTCGCGGGTTGCTGCGCACCGCCGCTGCCGCCGTGCGCGGCGTCCGACCCGCATGGTGGAGAACGAGGACTGGCGCGTCGTCTGGTACGACCGGAAGGGCGACGCCGGCCGATGAGCTCGCTCGCGATCCTGCTCCTCGCCGGCCTGCCGGTCGTCGTGATTGCGTGCGCGGTCCCGATCTACACGGACGAGATCGTCTGGAAGGTCCTGCAAGCACGGTATTTCCTCGACGGCGGGCTCGTCATGAACGGGTTCCCGCAGTGCGGGCCGAGCTTCCTGCTGCAGCCGCCCGTGAGCCACCTCCCCGCGCGCGTGCTCGACGCGATCCTCTACCAGGACCTGTCGCACCCGCTGAAGCTCCGCGCGCTCGGTGTGCTCGGCGCCGCCGCGTTGCTCGTGCTCGCGTACCACACGCTGCGCGTCGTCGTGACGCCGCCGCCGCCTCGCCGCACCGCCGCCGCGCTGGTCGCGACGGTGTTCGGACTCGGCCTGATGCCGCTCCTCGGCGTGCTGAATCGGCCGGAGCTCCGGCTTCTCCTCGGGATGTGGTCGCTCGCGCTCGGCGCCGTCGCGCTGCACCGGTCGGCACCGCCGCAATGGCTTCGGTCCGCGGCGGTCCGCTGCGCGCTCTTTGTCGCGATCGTCGTGCTGCTGCTCGGGACGCATCCGAAGACGGTCTTCTTCGTGCCGTTCTTCCTCGTCGCCGGCGCGTCCTGGCTGCCGGCACGTCCGGCGCGGCTGCTCGCGCTTGTCGTGGTGCTCGTCGCGGCCGTGCAGACCGTGACGTTCAACGCCCACCGCTACGCGTGCCCCGACGAGCCGGGCACGGCCGAGTTGCTGCGCGACGTCACCCTCCAGCTCGGCGATCTCCGCGCGCGGCCCGCGACGTTCGTCGCGCAGGCGGCCGCCAACGTGGTCCACGCGCCGCAGTACGTCCGCCACCTCGTCTTCGCCGGCCAGTACATGGCGGGGTGGCTACCGGAGCACGCGCGCGTGCCGGTCGTCGATACCGTGGGGGACGGGCTCGTCTACGGCGCCGTCGCGCTCATCGTCGCCGGCGTCGTCCTGGTCGTCGCGAGCGTGCTGTCGCGCTGGCAGCGCGAGCGTCGCCTCGCGCCGGCGCCCGCGCTCTGCCTCGCGCTCGTCGTCGGTCTCGCGGGGCAAGTGGCCTATCAGACGCACAAGAACGCCTACGACGGGGCGTTCCTCGTGACCCTCGGCTGCCTTGCGCTCGTGCTCGGATGGCCGCCCGACACGGCCGCCCGGCGGCGCGCCCCGCTCCGGCTCGCGTTTGCGTTCCTCGTGCTCACGACCGTGCAGAGCGAGGTGCGCCTCGTCCATCACTTTGCGCCGTTCGCCGCGGGCGAATGGCGGCGCGGCGGATCGCTGTCCGGCATCGTCGAAGGCACGATCTCCGGCTTCCACTACGATCGGGTGAACGCCGAGGTGCTGCGGGTCGCGCGCGCGTGCGGCATCGACGTCGCTCGGCGTCCGAAGCTCGTGCTGGTCGACGACCTCACCTATCCGGCGCTCGGGCGCGTCACGTATCCGCTCCACACCATGGGCGTCTCGTGGTGGGGCTTCGGCATCCCCGACCCCTACGCGCTCCTGCAGCGTCTCGGGTCGGAAGGCGTCGTCGCGCGCTGTCGCAGTCTCCCGGCCATGCTCGCGGAGCAGGCGCAGCGGCACGGCGAGCTCTGTTGCTTGCCGGCGTTGCCCCCGCTGGCCCCGATCCCGACTCAGGACGCGGGCACTCCTCAGGACGCGGGCACTCCTCAGGACGCGGGCACTCCTCAGGACGCGGGCACTCCTCAGGACGCGGGCACTTCGTAGATCCGGACGTCCTCGCCCTCGTACGTGAGCGGCAGCCCGAGGCCCTCCTCGACGCACGGATTCGCGAGATGCGTGACGACGTAGCGCACGTCGAGCTCGCGGAGCAGGGCGCGTCCGGTCGCGCGATCGACGCCGCAGTCGCGCGGGATCGTCTGATGGTAGACCGCGTCCAGTCCGTGACGGCCGTCGGCTGTACGGAGCGCGCTCGCCGGCACGATCGCGCGCTGACCGCCGGGCGGCGTCCACTCGAAACGTACCCGCGCGCCCGCCGGGGTCGCGTACGCGGTGAGTCGAAGCGGGGTTGCAGCGTCGGAAAGGTCGACCTCGGCGCTCGACTCGCAGCCGTGCGCGCCCTTGCACGGCAGCTTCCGCCAGATCACCTGCACGCCGCCGACCTCGAGCACGGCCGGGATGCTCGACGTCACGGAGAGGCGATGGCGCCCCGCGCCCTGCGCCTGGATCGTGCCCGTCCACTCGACGTCATACCAGCCGGGGCCGACCGGCGGCTCGCGCGCGGCCGGCCAATCGAAGTCGACGATCGGATCGATGCGGGTCACGCGCCATTCTTCCTCGGCGAAGAGCAGCGAGCGCACGACCGGCTGGCGGTGCAGCCAATCGTCGAGGCGTTTCGGGACGCGGCTCAGATAGCCGCCGACGAGCGGCTTCCGGTGGAAGATCGCGTGCCACATCGGCCGGTACCAGTCCCATGCGTCGAGCACGGCCCAGTCTCCGGGGTCGCGCGCCCACTCGCGCATCGGCGCCGGCACCGGATACGCCGAGCGCATGAGGTCGCGCGGCCGGTACTCGACGAGCACGAGCCCGCAGGCGAGCGCGACCGCGAGCGCTCCGGCGCCCGGCGTCACGCGCGCGCACGCGCGACGGAGGGAGGCGAGACCGAACGCCGCCGCGGCGACGAGCCCGAGATACATGAGGTAGCCGAAGCGCAGCGGCACGCCCGCGACAGCGAGGAGCGGCATGAAGTGCTCGAGGTACCAGTAGGGGAGAAGCGGGCCGACGATCGCGCCGTCGACGTGCAGGCGGGGGCCGAGCGCCAGGACGAGGCCGACGAGCGCGATCACGCCGAACGCCCGCGCCACGCCGGACGCGACGGCGCCGACGACCGCGAGCGCGACCGTCGTGAACCCGAGGTACACGGCGATCTCGGCGATGCTGCCGCTCCACTCGAGGTAGTGCGCGCCCCAGGCGTCGCGCCATCCTTGCGCGGCATTCGGGAAGACGAAGGCGTAGAGGTCGGCCGAGACGTCCAACGGGTCGTGGGCGCCCATCACCTCCTCGCGCGCGAGCGTCACCAACACCGCCGCGAGCAGCGGGCCCGCGACGAGCGCGAACGTGAGGACCATGGTCGCGCCGGCGCGGAGCGTCGCCGGCGCGAGGAGCACGCGCGGCCGTGTCAGCGCCGCGTGCAGGAGGAGCACGACGGTCACCACGAAGGCAAACAGCAAGTGGTACCAGGCGGCGAGCGCGGCGAGCGCGAGGAAGAGTCCCGCGAGCATCGCGTCGCGGCGCGGCGCCGTCGACGGCCGCGTCGTGCCGATCAGGCGCAGCAGGTGCACGAGGTAGAGCGGGACCCATCCCATCGAGAGCAGATGCAGGTGCGCCTGCAGGTGCGCCATGTGATACGGCACCGCCGTGAACATCACGCCCGCCGCGAGCGCCGCCGCCGTGTCATCGGTGAGCTCGCGGGCGAGCCGGAACATGCCGTAGGCGGTGAGCGTGAAGGCGACGAGCACGGCCGTGTTGTAGACGGCGACCGGCGGCAGCACGCTCCAGAGCGGTACCACGAGTACCGCCATCGGCAGGTCGAAGGTCTGGAGGACGAGCGTCGCGCCGTGCGGGTGGTGGAGAAGCGGCGTCCAGAACGGATTCACGCCGGAGAGCAACGCCTCGCGGATCCAGTGCATCCCCCAGAGCGTCTGGTACGGATCGCCGACGTCGCCGCAGATCTCGGTCGTGAACACCGCTGCGAGCGGCCACGTGAGCGCGAGCGCGGCGGCGACGCACACCGCGAGGTACGCCGCCTCGCGGGTCCATCCGTCACGCCATCCGCGTGCAGGCCCGATCGGGGTGGTCACCTCCGGGTCCCGGCACTCAGCGCGCGGCGAGCGCGTCGCGCACGATGCGTCCGTCGCGCAGCTCGACCGTTCGCGCGGCGCAGGCGGCCGCCGCCGTGCTGTGCGTGACCAGGATGATCGTGACCCCGTCGACCGTGTTGAGCGCGCGCAGCAACGCGAGGATCTCCTCACCCGTTGCCGAGTCGAGGTTACCGGTCGGCTCGTCGGCGAGGAGAAGGCCCGGCCGGGTGACGAGCGCGCGCGCGATCGCGACCCGCTGCTGCTCGCCCCCGGAGAGCTCGGCGGGCCGCCGCCGGCATGCCGTGCCGCCGAGCCCGACCTGGCGGAGCGCGCCGGCCGCGCGCGCGCACGCCTCGCGCCACGTCGCGCCCAGGAACTCGAGCGGCCATGCGACGTTCTCCTCGGCGGAGAAGGTCGGGAAGAGGTTGAAGCTCTGGAACACGAAGCCGATGCGGCGGAGGCGGAGGGCGCTGCGGGCCTCCTCGCCGAGCGTCGCCAGGTCGCGACCGTCGACGACCACGCGGCCCGCGCTCGGTACGTCGAGGCCGGCGACGAGGTTCAAGAGCGTGCTCTTCCCTGAGCCGCTCGGCCCCATGATCGACACGAACTCGCCGGCGCCGATGATGAGGCTCACGTCGGCGAGCGCGGTGACGCCGTGCCCGCCCTCGCCGTAGCGCTTGCTCACGCCCTCGACGACGACGCCGACCCGCGAATCCGCGGTCTGGTCACTCATAGCGGAGCGCCGTCGCGGGCTCGCACGCGGCGGCGCGTCGGCTCGGCACCCAGGCCGCGGCGAGGCACGCGAGCATCGTCAGGAATGCCACCTGCAGCCCGTACGCCCACGGCACGTGCAATGCGATGACCCATCCGAAGAGATACGGAAACGTCGCTTGCACCCACAGCGTGCCGAGCGCCAGCCCCGAGACGGCCGCGAGCGCGAGCCCGAGCACGCCGAGCGCGCAGCCTTCCAGCAGCACCATGCGGCGGATCGCGGCGCTCGGCACGCCGACCACGCGGAGCGACCCGATCTCGCGCGTCCGCTCGAGCACGCCCGCCGCGAGCGTGTCGGAGATGCCGACGACGACGACGAGCAGCACGAGCCCGGCGAGCACGTAGAGACCGGCGAACCCGATCCGCACCTGCGACGCGAAATAGTCGACGATCTCGGGAGAGGTGCGGATGCGGAGCCCGTAGGAGCGTCCAAGCCGCCGTGCGATCTCCGCGCGGATCGCGGCGACGTCGGCGCCCGCGTCTGTCTCGACGAAGGCGCGCGTGACCTTCGCGTCGTGCCAGTGGCGGGCGTAGGGGTCGCGGCTCATGAGCACCGTGCCGCGCGGCGACGTGAAGTGCGTGATGACCCCGCCGATCCGGGTCGTGAAGGGGCCGCTCGGCGTCTCGAGCGTGAGCGTGTCCCCGACCGCCGCGCGCAGGTTCAGCACGAAGTTGCTCGACACGATCACGGCCTCGCCGCGGGCGACGGCGTTCCAGACGTCGGGGATCCGCGCGCCGACCAGCGGCCACTGCCCGAAGCTCGGGTCGGTGAAATAGACGGGGTCGAACGCGTCGATCGCGATCGCGCCTCCGGCGTGATGGCTGTCGGTCACGCGGTCGCCGACGACCTGCCGGACCCCGGGGATGGCGCGGAGCTCGTCCAGCAAATTCGCGTCAACCGGCGCCTCGAGGAACCCCGACGCGACGTGCGACGAGCTCACTACGAGATCCGAGCGCATCGCCTGCGTCAGCACGTCGACGACCGAGCGCTCGAAGCTCTGCGCGACCATCCAGAGCCAGAGCGTGCAGCCGAGCCCGACGCCCAGCATCGCGACCGTCAGCGCGGTGCGGCGCGGATTGCGCGTCATGTGCATGCCGGTGAAGCGGCCGATCGGTCCCGCGACCCAGCGGCAGGCGACGAGGAGCGGTACGCGCACGGCGTCGACGAGCGGCCGGGCGGCGAGCCCGGTGCCGACGACGATGAGGACGGTCGCGACGAGCCCCCACGCGACCGTGTGCGTCGTGAGCTGCAGCCCGATCGCCGCGGCGATCGCGACGGCGGCGACGACGCGGATCGCCAGGCGCGCGCCGCCGCCGACGCTCTGCTGCTCGGCGCCGCGCCCGCGGAGCGTGTCGACGACCTCGCCGCGGGCCGCGCGCCACGCGGGCAGCACCGCGGCGAGCAGCGACGCGCCGAGCCCGACCGCCGCCGCGATCGCGAGCGACGACAGATGCACGGCAACGACGGCATCGGGCGTCGCGACCTTGGAGTTCAACGCCGCCGCCTTCAGGATGTGGGGCAGCACGAGGTGCGCGAACCCGATGCCGGCGGGGATTCCCACGACGACGCCGGCGACGCCGAGCAGCAACCCCTCTTTCACGAGCTCCCACCAGACCGCCCGCGGCGACACCCCGACGGCGCGCAGCACGCCGAGCTGCCACGCCCGCGCTTCGAACAGCGTGCTGAGGCCGTTGAACGCGATCAGGAACGCCGCGCCGATGCCGACGAGGTCGAGCGCGGCGAGGAGCGCGTGGAAGGCGCGCATCACCTTGTGGAGGTCGGCTTTCCTTTGCTCGGGCGCCTCGACCTGGAGGCCCGACGGGAGCACGCCGCCGATCGCGCGGGCGACCTCCTCCGGGTCGCGGTCGCGGTCGACGACGACGTCGAGGCGGTTCACGAGCCCGCGGTGGCCGAAGGCGTCCTCGGCGGCGTCGCGGTCCATCACGATCAAGTTGCCTTGCGAGAGGCGCGCGACCCCGTGCGGCTCGAGCAGGCCGCGCACCGTAAAGGTCCGCCGGCCGCGCATCGTGTCGAGCTCGATCGTGCCGCCGAGCCCGAGGCCGCGCGGTTCCGCGAAGGCGCGGGTCAGCACGAGCGCGTTCGATTGCAGGAGCTTCGGGTCGTCGAGGCCGGACGCCTCGTCGTCGTGCAGCTCGTAGACGGCGACGGCCTGCTTGTCGGTCACGTCGAACGCGTGGACGGCGAGGAGCTCGCCGCTCGCGTCGGTCGTGAAGGCGCTCGCGCTCACGACCGGGACGACCCGCTCGACGCCGGGAACGGCGGTGACCGCGCCGGCGAGCTCGTCGCGGAACGCCGCACCCGCACCGGCGCTCACCTGGAGCGACGGCCGGCCCGCGGTGGTGTCAATGACGTCGAGGAAGCTCTGCAGCGCCGCGGCGCTCACGATCTCGTTGCCGCTCACTTGCGCCACGCCGCTCGCGATCGCGACGACGGTGAGGGCCAACCGGCCGACGTGGCCGCGGAGGAACCGGAGCGGCAGGCGAAAGCCGAGCATCCCCTCAGTCGTTCCCGGGGTGCACGAGGTAGTCTTCGGTGAAGACGTGCGCCGGGATGTCGACGCCGACGGCGCGCTTGGTGACGAAGACGACCGTCGCCGTGTTCCGGCGCACGTCGCGCATCTCGACGAGGTCGGCGCGGCGGACGCCGGGGGCGACCTCGCGGATCTCGCCGTTCCGCAGCACCTTCCAGAGCGCGTCGCGCGCGTCGTAGAGCTCGACCTTCACGGGAAACAGCCGTTCCTCGTCGATCCACACTTTGCGGCGCGCGTAGGCGGTCGGCGTGCCGTCCTTGGGGGTAGCGACGACGACCTGCAGTGCCCGGCCCTCGACCTGCTCGGCGACCGGCGCGGAGTAGGTGAACGCGTCGGTGTGCTCGCCGAGCGAGGCCCGCACGTCCTCGTAGATCAGGTCGGTGCCGGCGAACTTCTGGTCGCTGCTCGCGGGGATGCGCCGCACGCGATGGTAGCCCGGCATGAAGAGCCACATGTCGTCGGCCACGCCTGCGGGCTGGCGAGCGACGAGGAGTCCGAGGCCGGCGTCTTCCGGTGGCAGCGAGAAGAGAATGTGCAGCTTGTCGCGGCCGTCGGGCGCGTAGCGCACGTGGTGGACGGCGCGCTTCCGCGCGACACCCGCCGGCGCGTCGCGGAGCAGGCGCTCCACGTCGGCGCGCGCGAGCGGGGCTTCCGGCGGTGCGGACAGCACGAGGATGTCGCTCTCGTGGCGCTCGCTCGCGACCGCGCGGTAGCGCGCCCACACGGCGTCGATGAGGGCCTTGCCGTCGGCAGCGGCGCGCGCGGGCGTGATGGCCGCGACGAGCAGCGCCACGGTCAGCGCGAGGCGCGTCGGCGTACGCAGGCGGAATCGTCGATCAGTTGAAAATCGCACCGCCATTCCGCATACGATGCGGTGCTCTACGACGGATGCGACGCGCGGTACAAGGAGGCGCATGACCGATCGGGTGATGTCTCGTTTTGATTCCCGCAGAGGAGCGATCGAAGGCGGTGGCAGCAGGCGGGCGGGTCGGGGATGGCTCCTACGGTCGCCGGGTCGCAGGCACCCAGCGCGTACTGCCCGCCGCAGCCTCTCTGTCCTGCGCACACGCGCGGCGCGGGTCCCCGGAGCCATCCCCGACC
>JANNPN010000353.1:0-31406 GCA_031400185.1 Polyangiaceae bacterium | reverse complement strand
AGACCGTGCTCGACGCGGGCGGAAGGAACGCGCTCGACATGGTGCCCGTCCACCGGGGAATGACCGAGTTCCTGGAGCGGCGCGCGGCGGCGGAGGACGGACGCACCGCGTCGCTCTGGGCCGTCAGCGACGTCGCCGCGGACGACGCGGAGACCCCGTGACGGCGTGCGGCTCAGACGGTGACGGAGGTCGCGGTCGCCACCCGGCGCAGCTCCTCGTAGAACGCGAGGCGCTGCGTTTCGAGGAGCTCTTCCCGGAAGAGCCGCGCCGTCTCGAGGTTCCGCGCCGCCATGCGGACGAGGCGATCGCGGTCGCCGAGCACGGCGCGGATCTTGTCGGCGAGCGCGGCGGCGTCGCCGGGCGGCACGACGTCCTCCGCGGGCAGCAGCTCGGGGATGCCGCCGACCGCCGAGCCGACACACGGGAGACCGCGCGCCATCGCCTCCACCATCGCGCGCGGCAAGCCCTCGGTGCGCGACGGCAGCACGAAGAGATTCGCCTGGTCGAGCACGCGCCGAATCGCCTCGCCGGGCGGCAGCGCGCCGGCGAACGTGACCTGCTCGGCGACGCGCTCCTTGGCCGCGCGCGCTTCGAGCGCCCCGCGGTGGCGGCCGTCGCCGACGAGCACCGCGCGGACGTCGAGCCCTTCGCGCCGGCAACGCGCGAGCGCCTCGATCAAGACCTCCTGCGCCTTGTACGGCTGCGACATCGTCCCGACGCTCACGATCGTCCGCGGCGCGCCGCGCCGCACCGGCGGACGCGGATCGCCGGCGAACGCGACCGGTGGCAGCTCGACGTCCGACACGCCGACGGAGAACGCCGGACACGGGTAGCGACGCTGCAGGGTCTCGCGGGTCACGTACGACGCCGCGGCGGCCGACGCGCAGAGGCGGCGGAGCCCGCGGGTCGCGGACCAGCGCAGCAGCGGGCGGAGCGGGTGGTGCATCGAGGCGCGGGCCATCGCGTCGTACGGATCGCTCACGACCTCCACGCCGTAGTGGCGGCCGCGCCGGCGAAGACGCCGGTAGGCGATCGACGCGAGCATGCCGGGCGCGATCAGCAGCACGGACTCGGCGGCCTGCAGATGCTCGTCGAGCGCGCGGCTGATCCGCGGGTAGGCGTGCAGGAGCCCGAGCGGCCCTTGCCAGTCGCCGAGCGAGACGATGCGGACGCCGTCCCCCTCCGAGGGCGCGCCGGTCGCCGCACCGGCGGGCGCGGGGGCGACGCGCGCGAGGATCGTCACGTCGTCGAACACGCGGCGATAGCGCTTCGCGAAGAACGCGTAGTCGTAGCTCTTCGCCGAGAACACCACGTCGTCCTCAGCGCGGAAGAAGCGGTGATCGAACACGATCAAGAGCTTCATCGGACCCTGGCCTCCGCGGCGGCCGCCTCGCGCTCGACGAGCGCCAGCGCGGGCTCCTCCGCCTTCAGGATGCGGGCCGGCACCCCGGCGACCACCGAACGTGCGGGCACGTCGCGCGTGACCACCGCGCCCGCCCCCACGACCGCGTGCGCGCCGATCGTGACCCCGGCGAGAATGCGCGCCCCCGCGCCGATCCACACGTCGTCGCCGATCGTGACCGGCGCGCGCGTCACGGGGGCGTCGCGAATCGTGACGCCGGACTGCGTGTAGTCGTGCTCGGTCGTGAGAATGCTCGCGCCGTGCGCGATCGAGACGTCGTTGCCGATGACGAGGCCGCCGGTCGCGTCGAGGTAGCACATCGGGTGAACCGACACGTTGTCCCCGAGCTCCGCGTACTGGAGCCGGAACAGGTAGACGCCCTCGTGGATCGCGACGCAGTCGCCGCAGCGCTGCGCGAGCCGGCGGACGATCGCGAAGCGGAGCGCGATGCCGAGCTTCGTCGGGAAGAGACGGACGAGCGAGAGCAGCAGCACGCACACGCCGTGCGGCAGCACCGCCAGCACCCCGTTCGCTCCGACCAGGATCGGCCGCGCCGCCCGGAAGAGATCCCGCCCCCGCATCCGTCTCGAATCTACATGTCCGCACGCGATGCGTCTGTAGGCGAACGACATGCGATGTCCGCACGCCCTCTCCCGTCCCTGCGCGAAAACGCCACGTGGGCCGTCGTCGGCAACGTCGGGTACGCCGCCTGTCAGTGCGCGATCCTCGTCGTCCTGGCGAAGCTCGCCTCCGCCGCGGACGTCGGGCTCTTCGCGCTGGCCCTCGCGATCACCGCGCCGGTCATGCTCGCGACGAGCCTGCAGCTCCGCGTCGTCCAGGCGACCGACGCGCGCGGCGACCATCCGTTCGCGGTCTACCTCGGCGTCCGCCTCGTCACGACGGCGCTGGCCCTGGGCGCGATCTGCGCGATCGCGGTCGCCGCCGGCTACCCGCGCCCCACGCTCGCGCTCATCATGACACTGGCGCTCGCGAAGGCGTTCGAGTCGGTCAGCGACGTCGTCTTCGGCCTCCTCCAGCAGCACGAGGACCTCCGCCGGATCGCGCTCTCGATGCTCGCCAAGGGCGTGCTGAGCGTCGCCAGCATGGCGCTCGTGCTGTGGTTCGGCCTCGGGCTCTTCGTCGCGACGCTCGCGATGGCGATGGCGTGGGGCGCGTGGCTCGTGTGCTTCGATCTCCCGGCGGCGCGGCGCCTCACCGACGTCCGCCCGGTGCTGGCGCCGCGTCGGCTCCTTCCGCTCGCGTGGCTCGCGCTCCCGATGGGGCTCGGCGCCGGCCTCCAGAGCCTCATGACCAACATCCCGCGCTACGCGATCGCGGCGCACGGCGGGACGGCCGCGCTCGGCTACTTCGCGGGGATCGCCTACCTCATCGCGGCCGGGAACCAGCCGGTCATGGCGCTCTGGGCCGCGGCGAGCGCGCGGCTCGCGCAATCGTTCGTCAACGACCGCGCCGCGTATCGCCGGCTCTCGCGCCGGACGCTGCTGGTCGCGGGCGGCATGGGGGTCCTCACGGTGGCCGGCGCGGCGCTCGTCGGCGCGCCGCTGCTCGCGATGCTCTACACCCCCGACTACGCCCTCCACGCCGAGGTGCTCGTGTGGCTCGCGGTCGTCGCGGCCGTCGGATACGCGACGAGCGCGCTCACGACCAGCATCACGGCGGCGCGGCGCTTCCCGGCGCAGCTCGGCGTCGTCGCGCTCACGGTCGCGGTCTCGTGGCTTGCGAGCGTCTGGCTCGTGCCCGCCTTCGGCCTCCGCGGCGCCGCGTGGGCCCTCTTGATCGCGACGCTCGCGCAGACGGCGTGTCTCGCGACGGTGTATCGCCAGGTCGCGCGTACCGAGGTGGCGTCGTGAGCGACGTCCGGCGCGAGCGGGCCGTCACGGTCGACACGCTCATCGGGTGGGTCGCGGTCGCCGCCGCGTGCCTCTCCGTCGCGCACGCGACGGGCACGTTCCACTGGGCCTTTGCGCCGCTCGCCGTCTCCGGCGGCCTCCTCGCGCCGACCCTCGTGCGCTGGCTCCGCGGCCGCTTGGACGCGTTCGACCCGAAGGCGATCGTCAGCCTCTTCATGTTCCACAACACGTTCGTCGCCCCGCTGCTCCACCTCGCGTGGGACTGGTACACGCCGATGGTCCGGGTGCCGGAGGACGCGTGGGATTGGTTCGGGCGCCTCGCGCTCCTGAACGCGGCCGCGCTCGCGTGCCTCGAGCTCACGTATCGCTGGACGGTCGCGGCGACGCCGCGTCTGCGCCCGCTCGTGCGCGTCCGGCCGGAGCGGCTCGCGTGGACGCTCGCGTTCGGCGCGCTCGTCGCGATCGCGGCGCAGATCCAGTTGCTCCGGCACTTCGGCGGACCGTCGGGACTGATCGACGCCTACGAGGTGCGCGGCGCGCAGTTCGCGGGGACGGGCATGCTGCTCATGCTCGCGTGGCCGTTCCCGCTGATCGCGCTCGTCCAGACGCTGATTCTGCTCTCCCGGTCGCGGCGCCGCCCGAGCGCGCGTCTCATCATGGGCCTCCTGGCGGCGTTCGCGATCGTCCACCTCGGATGGGCGGGCCTCCACGGGAGCCGCCTCAGCATGCTCGGCGGCATGTTCCTCGCCGCCGGCCTCTGCCACTTCCTGCTCCGCCGCTTCTCGACGCGCTCCGTCCTGATCGGCGTCTCGGCCGCGTTCGTCTTCTGCTTCGTCTACAGCTTCTACAAGGGCGCCGGACGGAGCGGACTCTCGACCGCGCTCTCGGGCACGAGCGGCCTCGCGCAAGCGCAACAGGAGACCGGCCGCGACGTCGGCTGGCTCCTCCTCGGCGACCTCGCGCGCGCCGACGTCCAGATGGAGGTGCTCTGGACGATGTACGACGCGAATCCCGAGTATCGTCCGAAGCTCGGCGCGACGTACGTCGGCGCCGCGATCTTCATCCCGCGTCTGCTGTGGCCGACGCGCCCGCGCGGCCCGCAGGAGGCCTACGCCGAGCTTCGCGACGGCATGATCGGCGCGCGCGACGGCGACGTCCCGAACAGCCGCGTCTTCGGCTTGACCGGCGAGACGCTCCTCAACTTCGGCTGGGCCGGCGTGCCGCTCGTGCACGCGCTCTTCGGCATCGGGATCGGGCTCGTCCGTCGCGGCATCGATTCGCTGCGCCCGGGCGACGCGCGCTTCTTGCTCGTGCCGTTCGCGATGCTGCTCATGACCGCGCTCTACCTGCTCGATCTCACGCAGGTCGTGTTCATGTTCCTGCAGGACTGCGCGCTCCTCGGCATCTGCGCCGGGGTCGCGCTCTGGCGTCCGCGGCGACCGGCGTCGGCGCGGTCGCGCATGCTGCCCGTGACGGCGACGGCGACGGTGGGCCGAGCGTGACGATCGCAGCCCACACCAAGATCGCGGTGGCGGCGAACGTGCCGGAGTCGTTCCGTCTGCTCCTGCGCGCCCAGCTCGACCACGCGCGCGCGAGCGGCTTCGAGGTGCACTGCGTCGCCGGACCGGGCGCGTATCTGCACACGCTCGCGCAGGACGGGTTCCGCGTGCACGAGGTGCCGCTCACCCGCCTCGTCCGCCCGCAGGACGACGTGCGGGCGCTGGTGGCGCTCGTTCGCCTCTTCCGGCGCGAGCGCTTCGCGCTCGTTCACACCCACACGCCGAAGACCGCGCTGCTCGGCCAACTCGCGGCCAGGATCGCGGGCGTGCCGCACGTCGTGAACACGATCCACGGCCTCCTCGGCCACGACGACGTGCCGCTGGCGCGCCGCCTATTGCTCGCCGCGATCGACCGCGCGACCTGCATGCTCTCGACGGGGGTGCTGTCGCAGAGCAAGGAGGACACCGAGCGCGCCAAGGCGCGCCGCCTCTGCCCGCGCGCGACCCTCCGCCATCTCGGACAGGGCATCGACCTCGAGCGCTTCGATCCCGAGCGCGTGCTCGCCGCGACCGGCCGGGACGCCATCCGGACGCGGCTCGGTCTCCCGCCGCGCGGGCTCGTGATCGCGATCGTCGCCCGCTTCGCGCGCGAGAAGGGCTATCCCGAGTTCGTCGCGATGGCGCGCCGGCTCGCGGAGACGCGTAGCGACGTCCACTTTCTCGTCGTCGGCACGTCGCTCCGCGAGCGCGACGCGGTGCACATGGATCCGGCCGCGCTCGGGCTCGCCGGGCGCATGACCGTGCTGATCGACCGCGACGACATGCCGGAGATCTACGCCGCCGCCGACCTCGTCGTGTTGCCGACCTACCGCGAGGGCTTCCCGCGCTCGCTCGTCGAGGCCAGCGCGATGGGCATCCCCGTCGTGTCGACGCAGATCCGCGGCTGCCGCGAGGCCGTCGCCCACGGCCTGACGGGCCTGCTCGTCCCGCCGGGCGACGTCGCCGCGCTCGTCGGCGCGGTCGAGTCGCTGCTCGACGACCCGGCGAAGCGCACGCGCATGGGTGACGTCGCGCGCCGCCGCGCGCGGGTCGAGTTCGACGAGCTGCGAGTCTGCGAGCGCGTGCTCGACCTCTACTACGACCTGCTCGCGGCCGCCGAGCCGGCGCGGGCGCCGGGCCGGCGCCTTCCCGCCGGAGCGTACGGAGGCGGCCGATGATGCCGGCGCGGGCCGTGAAGCGCCTCGTCGACGTCACGGGGGCGCTCGCGTTGCTCGTCGTGACGAGCCCGCTCTTCTTGATCGGCGCGGTCGCGGTGTGGGCGACGATGGGGCGTCCCGTGCTCTTCCGTCAGGAGCGCGCGGGTCTCCACGGCCGCCTCTTCACGCTGCTGAAGCTCAGGACCATGCGCGCGAGCGGCAGCACCGACCTCGCGCGCGACGCGGAGCGCCTGACGCCCCTCGGACGCTTGCTGCGCGCGAGCAGCATCGACGAGCTGCCGCAGCTCGTGAACGTGCTCCGCGGCGACATGTCGCTCGTCGGCCCGCGGCCGCTCCTGCCGGCGTACCTCGAGCGCTACTCCCCCGCGCAGGCGCGCCGCCACGAGGTCGCACCCGGCATCACCGGGCTGACCCAGGTGAGCGGCCGGAACACGCTCTCGTGGGACGAGAAGTTCGCGCTCGACGTCGCGTACGTCGAGCGCCGGAGCCTGTCCCTCGACCTCTGGATCCTGTGGCGCACGGTCGTCACGGTCGTCCGCGGCGACGGCATCGCGGCCGGCGGCCACGCGACCATGCCCGAGTTCATGGGCAGCCGACCGCGGGGAGGGGCACGCTAGCCATGCGCGGCGCGCGCACATTCGAGAACTGCCGCCTCGCCGCCGGCGAGCCGTACGCGCACGTAGGCGCCGCCGCGCTTCCGCTTCTCGCGGAAGGCGGCGCGATGCTCGCGACCGGCGGCGTCGTAGCGGTACGCGTCGACGCGCCCCGCGCAGTCGCGCCAGCCGTGCGTGCCGCTCTCGGTGGTGACGATGCGCTCGCGACCGCGGAGGGTCCCGGGCTGGAGATGCTCCGGGGTGAACGGGAAGAGGCGCGCGACGAGATCGTGGTCGACGTCGAGCCGGGCGCCGATCGGCAGCAGCCCCTCGTCGATCTTGGCGCGAACGATCGCGAAATCGCGGCGGTTCCCGACGTACGCGAGTGGGGTCGTGAGGTGGGCCATCGGTCCCCACGGCTCGTCGTCCTCGGCTTCGACCATGCGGAGGTCGGGGCGCGCGGTGAAACGGCGGGTGGTCGGCGGGACGTTGCCGAGGACGAGGCCGGCGGCGTCGGCGTACTCGGCCTTCACCGCGTCGCTCAGCAGGTTCACCAGACCGAGCTCTGTGGCGACGCGGCCGGTCGCGTCGAGCGCGCACGTCCGACCGTCGGATCGACTGGTCGTGACGCGCGGGAGACGGAAGTCGACGCCGTCCATCTCGTCCCAGTAGAGGCCGTCGGCGCCGAGCCCGCCCATGGCCGCGACGACCGCGCGGAGCGCGCCGCCGAACGCGTCGTCGCCGGTCGGCACCATGCCCCACGAGGGCGAGAACGCTCCGCCCCAGTCGACGCGCTCGGGCGTGCCGTGCAGATCGCGGAGCACACTGTCGGCGAAACGTTGCGGCGCGTCCGGCGAGCTGTCGCGCTGCGGATCGAAATAGAGGAGCACCTTCAGGCCGGGTCGGGCGTCCTTCAGGCGCGCGATCGCCTGCTCGATGCGGCGGCGGTAGTCGGCGAACTCGTCGCGGAGGACCGCGCTACCGAAGCCGATGAAGGGCGGCCGCTCCTTCCGGCGCGGGTCGATCCAGCCGCCGAAGAGCGACGCCACGGCGGTTTGCTGGCGGTCCAGCGCGGCACGGAGGGCGTCCGGCGGCAGCGCCAGAATCGCGTCCGGCGTAAACCAGATGAAGGATCCGTCGACGCGCCGATTCACCTGCCACTCGAGCCGTACGCGATTGATGAAGTCCCAGTAGCTCCGCGTCCGGACGGGGTAGACGCTCCAGACGAGCGTCGCCCGTTCGCCCGCGCCGAGACAGAGCATCTCGGTGCGCATGCCGACCGTACCGCCTTGCGCGTCGTAGTCGACCGAGAGCTGCTGGCGGAAGACGTCGTCCTCGGCGACGAGACCGATGCCGGCGGATCCCACGGGCGTGAAGATCGTCGGGTTCCACGGGCTGTAGGCGTCGTTCACGTCGGGGTCGAGGCGGCCGCCGAGATGGGTTCGAACGGTCGCCGTCGGCAGCGAATGACGGACGCGGAGGCCGAGACGCTCGCCGCTCGTGTTGGTGAACGTGTCGCGCACCTCGGCGCGGTCGGCGAAGCGCACGACGTCGCGCGCACGCTCGTGCGGGGCGCCCGTCACGACGGTCGCGACCTCGATGCGCTCGCCCTGCCATGCGATCCGCACGCGCTCGCGGTCGGCGTCGACCTCGAACGCAGGAGGCGCGGGAAGCGCGAGCCGCGGCGTACGCCAGTCGGGCACGGGCTCCGGCGCCGGACCGCCGACGCCGCCGGCTTCCAGACGCACGTCGTCGATCACGAGCGGCGTCGGGCCGAGCGACCCGGCGGACGCGCACTCGAACGCGATCCGCAGGGGTCCGCCCGGGACGACGAGATCGGACACGTCGATCGCGAGCTCGGCGCCGCCGCCGGGGCCTTGCGGCACGCGCCAGCGGCCGAAGTCGAAGCGGGCAAGCCCGTTCGCGCGCTCTGGCTCGGCCGCGATCCGCGCCGTCCGCCGGTCGCGCATCATCCCGACCTCGCGGTCGTTCACGCGAACGCGCAGCAGCGGATTCGAGCCGGCAGGCCGCCAGTAGTCGGCGCGCACGCGGAAGACGAGTCGCCCAGCGCCGCTCGACCCGGCCATGGCCCGCGCCTCGATCGTGCGGGTCTCGCCGTTCGGCACCCGGATCGAAGCCGGTGCGTGCCACAGCACCGCAGCCATCAGCAACGCCACCATCGACTCGATGATGTCCCCCGCGCCCGGAGCGGGGCAACCACCATTCCGAAGCAACGGGGAGGACGAGGATGACCACGACCAACACCGTCACGATACCCATGAGCGAGCCCGACATCGGACCCGCCGAGCGCGCCGCCGTGCTGGAGGTGCTCGACGGAAAGACGCTCGCGCTCGGCCCGCGCCTGAACGAGTTCGAGGCGCGGCTCGCGGCCAAGGTCGGCGCCAAGCACGGCATCGCCGTGAACAGCGGCACCTCGGCACTCCACCTGTGCCTGATCGCGGCCGGCGTCGGTGAGGGCGACGTCGTCATCACGACGCCGTTCAGCTTCGTCGCGTCGGCGAACTGCATCCTCTACGTCCGGGCGCGGCCGGTCTTCGTCGACGTCGACCCGGTCACGCTCACCATCGACCCGGACCGGATCGAGCGCGCGGTGCAGGCGATCGGACGGAGCGGCCAGCGCGTGAAGGCCGTGCTTCCCGTGCACGTCTTCGGCCAGGCCGCCGACATGGACGCGATCACGGCGATCGCGGAGCGCCACGGGCTCGCCGTCATCGAGGACGCCTGCGAGGCGATCGGCGGCGCCTACAAGGGCCGCCCGCTCGGCACGCTCGGCGACGCCGGCACCTTCGCCTTCTACCCGAACAAGCAGATGACGACCGGCGAAGGCGGCATGATCGTCACCAACGACTCGCGCTGGGACGCGCTCGCGCGCAGCCTGCGAAATCAAGGCCGCGACGTCTTCGACGAATGGCTCGCCCACACGCGGCTCGGCTACAACTACCGCCTCGACGAGATGAGCGCCGCGCTCGGGCTCGCGCAGGTCGGACGGCTCGACGAGATCCTCGCCAAGCGCGCGCGGGTCGCCGCGTGGTACGAAGCGCGACTCGGCGACGTCTAAGGCGTCGCCACGCCGCGCATGTCGGCGACGACCACGACGCCGAGCTGGTTCGTGTACGTCGTCCGGCTGACGGACCTCGCGACCCGCGCCTCCGTCATGCGCGCGCTCGGCGAACGCGGCATCCCGTCCCGGCCGTACTTCCCGCCGATCCACCTGCAGCCGTTCTACCGCGCCGACTTCGGCTTCCGTCCCGGCGCGTTCCCAGTGAGCGAGGCGGCGGGCGATACGTGCCTGGCCCTACCCTTCTTCGGGACCATGCCGGAGAGCGCCGTCGATACCGTCTGCGGCGCGCTCCGCGAGGTGCTGGCGGAGGCGGCGCCCATGTCCGCGGCGCCACCGCTGCGCCGGGGGTCGGCGCGCGGCTGAGACCATGCCCTTCCTCGTCCGACATCGCCACGCGGTCAGCATCGCGACCCACCTCGGGATCGCCGCGCTCGCCTATCTCGGCGCGTTCGCGCTCCGCTTCGACCTCGAATGGCACGAGCACTGGATGTGGATCGCGTTCACGACCCTGCCGCTCGTGCTCGCCTGCAAGCTCGTCGGCTTCTGGACCGGGAATCTCTTCGCCGGCTCGTGGCGGCACGTGAGCGTCCACGACGTCGAGGACATCGCGCGCGGCAACATCCTCGGCTCGACCTTCTTCCTCGCCGCGATGGTGTTCACCCACGGCCTCCGCGGCTACCCGCGCTCGGTCTTCCTGCTCGACCTGCTGATCTGCACGCTCGCCATGTGTGCGATCCGGGTCGGCATCCGGCTCGCCCGTGAGCGCGGCGAGCGCCCCGCGGTCCGCCGCATCGAAACCCTCGCGATCATCGTCGGCGCCGGCTCTGCCGGCATCAAGCTCCTGCAGGAGATCGAGCAGCGCCAGCGCTTGCGGGTCGGGGTCGTCGGCTTCGTCGACGACGACCCACGGAAGATCGGCCTCCGCGTCTGCGGCACGCCCGTGCTCGGCAAGCTCGACGACCTCCCGGAGCTCTTCGCCGAGCACGAGGTCGGCGAGGTGCTGATCGCGCTTCCGGAGGCTCCGGGCGCCGTCATCCGCCGCGTCGTCCAGCACTGCACGGCGGCGCGCGTCCGCCATCGCGTGCTGCCGACGCTCGGCGAGCTCGTCGACGGCCGCGTCATGTATACGCAGATGCGCGAGGTGAAGGTCGGCGATCTCCTCGCGCGCGATCCGATTCGCCTCGACCTGCCGCGGGTCGCGGCGCTCGTCAAAGGCAAGACCGTGCTCGTGACCGGCGCCGCCGGCTCGATCGGGTCCGAGCTCTGCCGCCAGGTCGCGGCCTACGGACCCGAGCGCCTCGTGCTCTACGACCGCCACGAGAACGGCATGTTCGTGCTCGAGATGGAGCTCCGGACGCGCTTCCCAGACGTGACGCTCGTGCCGGTCCTCGGCGACGTGCTGCTGGTCGACCAGCTCGAGCGCGTGTTCGCGGCCGAGTCGCCGAACCTGGTCTTCCACGCCGCCGCCTACAAGCACGTGCCGCTCGCGGAGCTGAACGTGCTGGAAGCCGTCCGCAACAACGTGCTCGGCACCTGCAACGTGGCGATGTCCGCGCGCGCGCACGGAGTGGCGCAGTTCGTTCTCGTCTCGACCGACAAGGCGGTGCGCCCGACGAGCGTCATGGGCGTCACGAAGCGCGTCGCCGAGCTCGTCGTCCGCAATCTACAGAACGGCGTCGCAAGCGACGCCTCGCATCACGCCGTCGCAAGCGACGCCTCGGATCACGGCGTCGTAAGCGATGGCCACCAGAACGGCGCCGCGGGCGGCGCGCATCACGCCGGACGCACGTGTTTCGTTGCGGTCCGGTTCGGCAACGTGCTCGGCTCGAACGGCAGCGTCGTCCCGATCTTCCGCGAGCAGATCGCGCGCGGCGGCCCCGTGACCGTTACGCACCCCGAGGTCACGCGCTACTTCATGACCATCCCGGAGGCCGTGCAGCTGATCCTGCAGGCCGCGACGATCGGCGCAGGCGGCGAGACGTTCATCCTCGAAATGGGCGAGCCCGTGAGGATCGTCGACCTCGCGCGCCAGATGATCAGGCTGTCCGGCTTCGAGCCCGACGAGGACATCGCGATCGAGTTCTCGGGGCTCCGTCCGGGCGAGAAGCTCCACGAGGAGCTCGTCGCCGACGGCGAGGAGCGGACGACCACGCCGCACGATCGCATCCGCGTGCTCGTCACTCAGGGTCTCCCGCCGCCGCTCGCCGAGTGGCTCTGGAGGATCGAGGATGGCGTCGCGGCAAGCGACGTCGGCGCCGTGATGCGGACGATCCAGGAGCTCGTGCCGGGCTACACGCCGAGCGAGAGCCTGCGTGCAGCGGTCGCCGCGAGCGCGGCGAAGCCGGCCGGAGCGCGCCCACCACTCGTCGCGACCGCGAGCGCGCGCCTGCGCCGGTTGCCGCGCCCCGTCGCGTCCGAGGGCCCCGCCGCGCTCGTCACCCAGATCGCCGACGCGGCTCCCGTGTCCCCCGCGCGCTGAAGATGTGCCGCGCGGCACCACATCACCCACATGGCGCCTTGACCAACAGCAGAGTCCACCCTTCCACCCGCATCTCGCCCGTGACGCGGGCATCCAGCATCCCACGCACCTCGCCCTCCAGGTCGGGGTCGCGGTCGAGGGCGAGCACGATCGCGTCGATCTCGTGGTCGCAGAGGAAGCGGTCGATCGTCGCCGGTTCGTAGCGCGGGATCTGGCGCGCCTCGTAGCGCTTCCCATCGAAATCAACCACGGACCGACCGTGATTCGTGCGCGCGACGAGATCGCCGAGCACCGGCGTCTGCAGCACTCGCGAAACGGTGTGCTGAGGAATGCGCGCGAGATAGCCTGCAGTGCGGTCCTTCCGGTGGAAGGTCTGCCACCACATCGCCGGATTGGAATAGCTGCCGAGGCCCCAGTTTCCCTTGCTCTCAGCGAGCCCCATCGGCAACTCGAGCACCGTTCGTACCTTCGGCATCGTGGCGAGCGCCCGATACACGAGCGGGTCGGGCGGGATATAGAGCGGAATTCCGATACGGCAGCACTCGACGAACCAGATGCCGCCGACGAGCGCGGTGCGCCACCACGCGCGCGGCAGCATGGCGATGCCGACACCCGCAAGCGCCGTGAGTGGCACCACGGCCCCGACCACGAATGGCCGGGCGCGATCCATGAGCTCGAGATGCGGCACTGCGACGAGCCAGCGCCACGGCGTCCACCACCCCGCGGCGAGCACGTGCGTCCCGAAGATGAGCCGCGTGCCCCCGGCACACAACACGAGCAGGACGGCGGCGGCTGCGAGCCCGAGCATCATCCGACGTGGACGGGCGCGGACGAGGCCGAGGACCGCGAGCAGGAGGACGCCCACCCCGAGATAGTAGCTCCCGGGGTCCGGGCCGCCCTCGAAGGCGCGCTCCGCCCACCCTCCGAGCACGCCGTTCCAGAGGACGCCGGTGCCGGGCACGCCGCCGACGACGTGACCAGGAAACATGACCGACAAGTGTGCACCGGGGATGAAGAGATTCGCGAGATTGATGTGCGCCCTGCTCCAGATGCCATCGCCGCCTATCGTGTAGTCGGTCGGGATCGGCGGAAACACGAGCCACACGAGCACCAGCGCGAGAGCGAGGTTCGCCACCGCCGCGCGTGGCACGAGCGACACGTACTCGCGGCGCCACGTGAGCGGGATCAGCAGCGCGGCCATCAACACCACCTGCACGGCCGCATAGGGATACGTGAAGGCCTGCACCCAGAGGAGCACACTGAGCGCAGCCATCACACGCCTCGAAGGGGCGCGCGCCAGCACGACCATGGCGAGCAACGCGAGGATGGTCCACAGCGCCCCCACGCCATCGAGCGGTACGAACGGTGACCCGAGCACGGCGAGGTAGGTCGGCGAGAATGCGAAGAGGAGGCCCGCCCAGAATGCCGCCTCGTCGTCCGAGGTGAGCCGGCGCACGACGGCGCGCATCGCGAGCCCGACGGCAACGGGCACCGTCAGCGTCATGAGGCCGTACCACCACACGAGGCCGTCGCCACCGCCGAGCAGCCAGAACGGGAAACTCAGCGCCGCCACGGTTTGATTGCCCTCGCCCGCGACGACCACGGCGCCAAGCGGGAAGAATACGCGGCGTGTGGCGAAGGGGCTCCGCCCGTGCACCAGCTCCGTCCAAAACGTGTCCCACGCCCACATGAATTGCGTCTGGTCGCCTTCCCACCCCGGCAGGGCGGTGCCGAGGTAGCGGACGAGCGGCCAGGTCAGGAGCAACGACAGGGCGAGGTAAACGAGCGCCACGCGCCGTGACGACTCCCACAACCTCATGCCTGGATGTCGTTGCTCTCGTGCCGGCACCGGCGACGGCATCGCCCATTACGATGGGCGAGGGCAAGGCGTGGATGTGCCACGAACTCCCGGTTGCCCAAAACGTCGATTCGCGCCGGCCTTCGTATGCTTGCGGCCCCAGCGCCGCAGCGCCCCCGGATGATTCGCCACGCCGAGCGCCATCGCGGGCGCGCGGCGAACCTAGCCAGCGTTCAGGGGACGGTTAGAGTCGAGGACTCGGGACCGACCCCCATGCCGCCGAACGAGCCGGCGAACGTCTGGCACGGCCCCTCGAAACTCGACGATAACCCGAGCCCGAACGTCAGCGTCGCGCCGGCGAAGGCCCCGCGCTGGATCGGCTGGCTCGTGAACACGAGCTGCTCGGCGTCCGGATCGTACACCGCGCTCGCCAAGGCGGCGACGCTGCGGCCGACCACAGCGTTGCCCCCCTTCCAGGTCGCCTCGAGCTTCGCCTTCGCGAACGTCGCCGTCGAGAGGAGGGCCTCGCACGTGCTGCCCGCGGCCAGCCGTCCCGCGAAGCTCACCTGTACGCGCGTGATCGGCAGGCGACCGCCGATCACGCCGCTCGCGTCGCACGGACTCTCCGCTTTGCGCATCTTGAAGCGGATCGGCTTCGAGGACGGGCCGTCGGGGTGCTGCACGCCGGGGAGATCCGTGAACTCCATCTCGCCGCTGACCGCGCCGCAGGTGATGGTGCCGGTCGGTGGCGCAGCGAACGCGGGGGTGGCCGATAGTGACAGGACGAGCAGGAGGGGCAGCAGCACTGGGGGCATGGACATCTCCTTCAGGGGGCGGTGCCGCCGCTATTCCACGTGCGACGGCTGCCTGTCCAGGTGTTTCGGCGGTGTCCTCGATTCGCTTGACAGGTCCGCGGGCGTTCGGCTGTGTGATCTCCGAGTGAACGACGGCGAGCCGATTCACCAGATCGCACCGCCTTCGCCGTTCCTCCTCGCCCTCGAGGGCCGCGCGGCGTGGGAGTTCGTGTCGCTCGTGCCGTCGTTGCCCTTCCTGAGCCGCGCCCCGTGCGGCGACGGCCACCCCGTGCTCGTGATGCCCGGCTGGCTCGCCGGCGACGCGTCGACGCGCGCGCTCCGCTGGTTCCTTCGCGATCGCGGCTACCACGCGCACGCGTGGCGCCTCGGCTTGAATCGCGGGCCGACGCCGGAGGTAGTGGCGGGACTCGGTGAGCGGCTGCACTCGCTCTACGCGCGGCACGGCCGCAAGGTCAGCCTCGTCGGTTGGAGCCTCGGTGGCATCTACGCGCGCGAGCTCGCGCGCCGGTTGCCCGACATGGTGCGGCAGGTGATCACGCTCGCGTCGCCGTTCCGCGACCCGAACGCCACCTCGGTGCAGCGCCTCTACCGGCTCGGCATCATCCGCCAGCCGCGCACGCCCGACCCCGACGCCGAGGTCCTGCGGCGTCTTCGCTCACCACTCACGGTCCCGACGTCCGCGCTCTACAGCAAGACGGATGGGATCTGCGCCTGGCAGAGCTGCGTCGACGAGCCCGGCCCGACGCGCGAGAACATCGCCATCCGCGCGAGCCACTGCGGGATCGGACACCACCCCGCCGCCCTCCTGGTGATCGCCGACCGCCTCGCCCAGCCCGAAGGCACCTGGCGCCCGTACGCCGCCGCCTTGACGGACCGCCTGCTCGGCGTCGGCTGGGGACATTAGAACCCGCCCGCTCTTCCACCCGTCGACGGCCGGGGTGTAGAACCCGAGACCGGCGAACGTTCCCGCCGCGTAGTCCACGCCCCCGGTCGTCGTAGGAGGTTCTCCACATGCCGGTCCCCACGTACGAGCGTCTGACCGTTCTCGACAACACGTTCCTCATCACCGAGAGCCCGACGAACCACATGCACGTCGCGGGGACTGCGACGTACGAGGCGGGCCCCCTCCGGACGGCGAACGGCGGCATCGACGTGAAGCGGATCCGGTCTTACGTGGAGTCGCGGCTGCACCTGATCCCTCGCTACCGCCAGGTGCTGGCGTACACGCCCGTCGAGGGTCACCCGGTCTGGGTCGACGACCACCATTTCAACATCGAGTACCACGTGCGGCACACGAGCCTGCCGAAGCCGGGAGACGCGGACCAGCTGAAGGCGCTCTCCGGCCGGCTCATGTCGCAGCAGCTCGACCGCTCGAAGCCGCTCTGGGAGATGTGGGTCGTGGAGGGACTCGAGGGCGGCGACCACTTCGCGATCCTCAGCAAGATCCACCACTGCATGGTGGACGGGATGTCGAGCGTCGACCTGATGGCCGTGCTGCTCGCGATCGAGCCGACCGAGCGGATCGACCCTCCGGTGCGCTGGGTGCCGCGGCCGCGGCCATCGTGGTGGCAGATGATGAGCGCCGAGACCGCACGCCGCGTGCGGTCGCCGTTCGAAACGGTCGCGGGTTTCCGGCAGGTGCTCGCCGACGTGCGGAACCCGCGCTCCGACATCCGTACGATGTGGCGCGCGGCGCGCGGCATGCTGCGCTCGAGCCTGCGGACGGTGTCGGACACGCCGCTCAACAAGCCGATCGGCCCGCACCGCCGCTTCGACTGGCTCGCGATGGACCTGAACGCGGTAAAGCAGGTCCGGAAACGTCTCGGCGGCTCGCTGAACGACGTGGTGCTGACGACGGTCGCGGGCGCGGTGCAGCGCTTCCTCGAAGGCCGGCGTGTGCACGTCGACTTCCTCGACTTCCGGGTGATGGCGCCCGTGAGCGTCCGCAGTGCCGAGGAGAAGGGGACGCTCGGCAACCGGGTCTCGGCGTGGATCGTCGAGCTGCCGCTCGCCGAGCGGAACCCGCGCATCCGGCTCCAGAAGATCAGCGAGACGACCGCGCGCCTCAAAGAGACCAAGCAGGCGCTCGGCGCCGAGATGCTGTCGCGGGTCGCGGAGTGGACGCCGTCGACGCTGCTCTCGCTCGCGAGCAGCATGATGACGCGCGCGCTGCCGTTCAATCTCGTCGTGACGAACGTGCCGGGGCCGCAGGTGCCGCTCTACCTGCTCGGGTCGAAGATGCTCGACAACTACGGGCAGGTGCCGCTCACCGACTACCTCGGGCTCGGGATCGTCCTCTTCAGCTACTCCGGCAAGCTCTGTTGGGGTTTCAACGCCGACTGGGATCTGGTGCCCGATCTCCGCGACTTCGTCACCGCGGTCGAGGAGTCGTTCCACGAGCTGCAGCAGCTCGCCGCTGTACCGACGTCGCTCGAGGCTGCGCCGGAACGGACCGCGCTTCGTAGTGCCCCGGCGCTCGGCTGACGCGGTAGCGCACGCGGCCGCGAGCTCGCCGACCTCGTCGCCGGCCGCATCACCATGCGACACATCGCATGGCGTCTGACGTTCGCTGAACGCGGCGCGTCGCAATGAACGACGCCAGAGTGCCGATACGCGAAATTGTGACGTCGCGTGGCGCTCGCTGGCGTGGACAGTGCGGCAGTTGTGTCGATCCTTGCCGGCATAGCGTTTGCTGAATTCCTTCCGGACACCGCCGTCCGCGAGGGCAAGGCCCACTTGCACGATACCGAACAGTCCCTTCCGACAGGCACCGAAGCGCCGTCACCCGTCGAGCAACGACGGCTGCCGATGCTCTACGTTCTCTTCGCGGCCTTCGACATCCTGACCGTTCTCGTCGGGCTCGCGCTGAACCATCACCTCGTCGACATGCACCGGGCGTCCCTCGACGTAAACCGGCAGTGGGCCGAGCGCCTGGCGACCTACGCGAAGCTCCGCGAGCTCGCCGCGGGGGTGAACGCACCCGCGAACGACGTCTTCGACTCCCAGGACCCGCGCGGCGAGACCGTCCGGCTCCGGAAGGCGCGGCGCGAGTTCGACGACGCGTTGAGCGCCGCCAGAAGCGACCTCGAGCAGGCCGCCGCGCGAACCGACCTCGATCACACCGGCGTCACGCCCCAGATCCAGACGCTCCTCCAGGACCTCGACGCGATCCGCACCGCGATGAACGCCATGGCCTCCGAGGCCAACATGACGTTCTCGTATTTCTCGATCGAAGCCCCCGAAAAAGCCGCGCCGCTCATGGCGGGCATGCACCGCCGCTTCGCGACCGTGCAGGAGGCCTTCAGCGCGCTCGAGCAGCACGTCCGCGACGTGCAGGACATCCTCTTCGAGCGCGAGCTCGCCGCCGCCGGGACGGTACAGACGCGCGAGCTCGTGCTCGCGCTCTTCGTCGTCCTCATGATCTTCGGCGCGATCTACTACGGCCGGAGCCTCAGCCAGCAGGCCGGCGTCGACGCGACGGAGCGCTCACGCCGGCTCGCCGAGCTCGTCGAGGCGCGCGAGGCGGCGCTCGAAGCATCGCGGCTCAAGTCCGAGTTCCTCGCCAACATGAGCCACGAGATCCGGACGCCGATGAACGGCGTGCTCGGCGCGACCGAGCTGGCGCTCGAGACCGAGCTCACCGGCGAGCAGCGCGAGTATCTCGAGCTCGCGAAGTCGTCCGCCGATGCGCTCCTGGCGCTCCTGAACGACATCCTCGACTTCTCGAAGATCGAGGCCGGCAAGCTCGACCTCGAGCGCGCGCCGTTCGGCCTCCGGGAGCACCTCGAGCGCTCGGTGAAGACGCTGGCCCTCCGCGCGCACCAGAAGGACCTCGAGCTCGTCTGCCACGTGGCACCCGAGGTGCCCGACGCGATCATCGGCGACCCGAGCCGGCTCCGGCAGATCATCCTCAACCTCGTCGGCAACGCGATCAAGTTTACGGAGCGCGGCGAGATCGGCGTGGCGGTCCGCGTCGCCGTCCACACCGAGAGCGAGGTGGCGCTCCACTTCGAAGTCTCCGACACCGGCATCGGCATCCCCGCCGACAAGCAGCACCTGATCTTCGAGGCGTTCACGCAGGCCGACGGGACGACGTGCCGGAAGTACGGCGGCACCGGTCTCGGCCTCGCGATCTGCACGCAGCTCGTCGGCATGATGGGCGGGCGGATCTGGGTCGAAAGCGTCGAGGGCCAAGGCAGCACGTTCCAGTTCACCGCCCGCTTCGGCTGCAGCGAGGAGTCGACCGAGGGCGATCCGGCCGACATGTGCGGCCTCTCGGTGCTGATCGTCGACGACAACGCGACCAATCGCCGCATCTTGGAAGAGCGCACGCGCGGCTGGGGCATGCTGCCGCAGAGCGTGGAGGACGGACCCTCGGCGCTGCTCGCGATCCGCCGCGCTGCCAAAACGGACAGTCCGTTCGATCTCGTGCTCCTCGACGGCCACATGCCCGGACTCGACGGGTTCGGCGTCGCGGAGCGCATTCACAAGGATCCCGATCTCGTCTGCGGCTCGCTGATCATGCTGACGTCGGCAGGCGAGCAAGGTGAGTCGGCGCGCTGCCGCGAGCTCGGCGTCGCCGGCTATCTCATGAAGCCGGTCGCCGCCTCGGACCTCCGACGCGTGATCGAGGGCGTCTTGAAGCAGCTCGAGATCGCGAGCGGGGAGACCGCCGCGACGCCGACGCCGGCGCTGGCGGCTCCCGCGTCGACGGCGGCGCGCGCCCCCCAGCCGCCGTCGACCGCCGTCGCCGCGGAGCCACCGGTCGTGGATGCCGCCGCCGAGGCGGCGACGGCTCCGCCGCTGGTCGTCGGTCGGCAGTTCCGCTTCCTCCTCGCCGAGGACAACCCGGTGAACCGCACGATCGGCACCCGCATGTTGACGAAACACGGCCACGTCGTCGTGTCGGCCGAAAACGGCGCGCAAGCCGTCGAAATCAGCGCGACCGAGACGTTCGACGTCGTGCTCATGGACGTCGAGATGCCGATCATGAACGGCTTCGAAGCGACCGCCGCGATCCGCGCCCGCGAAACCGAAATGGGCTGCCGACGCATTCCGATCATCGCGCTCACCGCGCACGCCATGCAGGGCGACCGCGAGCGCTGCCTCGCCGCCGGCATGGACGACTACGCCACCAAACCAATCCAACCGGCCGAGCTCTTCTCGACCGTAGAGGCGCTTCTCGACGCCACCACCCCGGAGGTTCCCATGTCATCGCCCACGTCGCCCGATTCCCCCGTCCTCGACCGCACCGCGCTCTACGAGCAGGTCGGCGACGAGGCGGACCTGCTCATCAAAGTGATCGAAATGTTCCGCACCGACAGCGTGTCGGTGGTCGCGAAGCTCGAGGCCGCGCTCGCGACCAACGACGCGTCCGAGGTCCAGCAGGGCGCCCACCGCATCAAGGGCGCGCTGCTGACGCTCGGCGGGAAGCCGGCGGCGGACGTCGCGATGAAGCTCGAGCACATGGGGCGTCACGGCGACCTGACCGGCGGCACCGACCTGCTCACGGCGCTCCGCGCCGAGCTCGTGCGCCTCGACCCGGAGCTCGAATCCGTCGTCCAGGGCCTCGACATCCGCACCGCGGCGAACCTCTGAGCGGCGGGCTCCGGACCCTCCGATGAGCCCACCGCGCGAGCCCGTGTTCGAGCAGCAGGCCATGCCCCCCGACGCGGGGCAGAGCTGCCGCATCCTCCTCGTCGAGGACAACGCCGTGAACCGCACGATCGCGACCCGGCTCCTCCAGAAGCGCGGTCACCTGGTCATCGCGGTCGAAAACGGCGCGCTCGCCGTCGAGGCGACCGCCAGCGACCACTTCGACGTCGTGCTGATGGACGTGCAGATGCCGGTGATGGACGGCCTCACCGCGACCACACGCATCCGGGACCGTGAGCACACGACCGGCGTCCACCTGCCGATCATCGCGGTGACGGCCCATGCCCTCGACCAGGACCGCCAGCGCTGTCTCGCCGCCGGCATGGACGACTACCTGCCGAAACCGATCCGCACGAGCGACCTCTACGCGGCGATCTCGCGTTTCGCGCCCGCACCGTCCGCGGAACCGCAGCTCGCCATACACTAGGGCGCCGACCCTCCGCGCGCACAGCGCGCGGCCGAGCGCGAGCGAGCCGGGGGTCCACGGTGAGTGCGGCCGCGCCGCGCTCACCGAAGGGGGAGAGATCCCCCTTGTGAGATAACCGTCCCCTTGTGAAAAACACACGGGCCGAGGTTGCGCAGTGGCAACCTCGGCCCGTGATGTATTTGGAGTCAGCGTCGCGTGCGACGCCTACCCGTTACGGACAGGTGATGACGACGTCGCCACCCGAGACGCTGAACGGGTCCTCGTAGCCGCACACGCCGCCCGGACAGGCGGAATTGGCGGTGCAGCTCGCACCGTCGTTGCTGCCGCCTTCACACATACGGGTCGTCGGGAGCGGATCACCCGGCAGCGTGGTGCCGCACGCGAGCGGGCTGTTGCACTCGACGTTGTCCCACCCGGGCGTGCGATTCACCATCGCGGTCACCCAGTCGACGATCGGGGGCACGCCGCCGGTCGTGTCGGTGTAGACCTTGTCGCTGCCATACATCGTGTGCCGCGACCCCGTGCCGATGTAGTAGCGGTAGTTGGTGGGGACCGCCGCCGACGTGTCGTGCGCCTGCTGCACCATGATGTCGTTCCACTCGCAGCTCTTGTGCCACCAGTTGAGCCACTCGAGCACGTTCAGCGGCTGGAGGTTCTTCATCACGTTGTAGAAGCCGGTCTGACCGCCGGTTCCGCCGTCGTAGGACGACGTGTAGTGCGCCCAGCGCGCGTCCGGGTACGCCGCCGCAACCGCCGCCGTGTAGGCCGGAATGCCGGTCCCGTCGCTGATCGACTCGAGCACGCCCGGGATGTTGTCGGGAAGGTGCTCGACGAAGTTCCACTGATTGAACTCGTTCTGGAGGAACTCCGGGGTGATGATGCCGTTGCCGGCATCGCCGAGCACCGAGAACTGCGCCGAGGGCCAGATCTCGAGATGGAGCGGCGCGTTGAAGAACGCACCGTACGCGCCCGCGCTGGAGCCGGTCACGAAGACCTCGTCGGGAGCGACGAAATGCTCGCGCGCCCACTTCTCCGCCGTCCGGGCGTTGTGCCAGCCCTTGTGGCGGATGGTGGTGCCGTAGTTGGGCAGCGAGTCGCCGAAGTGGATGTCGCCCGTGCAGTACGACACGAAGACGATGTGCCAGTCCTTGAACGGGTTGTCCGGGTTGGTGAGGTCGCCGAAACCGGTCGTCGTGTTGTTCGGGTTGTCGGAGCCGGACGGGTTGACGTCCTGGTCGAAGGTGCCGAACGTGATGCAGGTGTTGCCGTCCCAGCACGCGCCGCCGCCCTGGTAGTACATGACGAGCTTGTTCACCGTGCCGCGCTTCACGAAGTAGTGGTACGGCGTGCCGTGCGAGCAGACGGGATGAAGCTCTTCCCCCGCGTACTGGACGGGCGGATTGGGAGTCTCGGGGGGCGAGATCGTCGTGAACTGGGTGTCGTCGACGTTCGGCGAGATGATGGTGTTGGTGATGACGCTCGCGGTGAACCCGTCGATCGTCACGCCGAGCGAAGCCGAGGTCGCCGCGGTCGTGCAGCCGTCGGCGATCGCGCCGTCCACCTTGGAGGTGAACTTCGTGTCGGCCTTCGTGTTGGCGGCATCGCGCTTGCCCTTCCCGGCGGAAAGCTTGGCGACGAATCCGGCTTCGTTCTTCAAGAGCGCCGCGCACTGACCGGACGCCGCTTTCAGGATGGAGCTGCCGCACTTCGGCTCGGGTCCGCCGGTCGTGACGCTCGTGACGATCGAGCCGACGCCGGTGTTGATGAAGCCTTGCATGGTGGCGTTCGACGCCGTCATCTCGGCACAGTCGGTGCCCTTGGCCAGCGCCTTGGCCTCGGCCTTGTCCCACGCCGCGGTGAACTTGTCGGCCGCCTTCGTGAGCGCGGTGTCCCGGGTCGCGGTGTCGACGCTGCCGCCGCCGACGAACTTGGCGTGCGCGTTCAGGGCCGATTTACAGAGCGAGCTGGCGGCTTTGAGCTTGGCCGACGCGCACGCGTTGCTGGGATACGACGCCGCGTGACCGGGCTGGGGGGCGAACAGTGCGACCGCGGCAACGCCGGCGATCACGTACGACAACACTCGTGAATGCATGTGGGGAAACCTCCTCCTCGGGCTGGGTTCGAATTGGATTGCGGACGACTTCGGCTACGGAACGACTACGGCAACTTTTCCCGGACGGTAATCGCTCGCGGTCATTCTCGTCAAGCCAATTTGTCCGTTCGTACGGCCGCCGCGACCGCGCGCCAGCCCTGGCGGACGCTCGCATGACGCGGTGTCCAGGACGTGACCGCCTTGAACATCGTGTTGTTGACGCGCTGCGACCTGGTGAGGGCCTGGAACCCGGCCCCGAGCGTGAGGCGCGCAAGCCAGAGCGGGAGGTGGCGTGCGCGCCGGAAGCCGAACGCCTCGGTCAGGGCGGCCGCATACTCGCGCATCGGCAGCGGCTCGTCGTCGACGACGTTGTAGATGCCCGCCGGCGCCGCGAGCGCCGCAACCGTCGCCGCGGCGGCGTCGTCGACGTGGATCGACGACATGTACTGATCGCCGCTGCCTACGATCGGGAAGAGACCCCAGCGCGCGAGCTTGATGGTCGCGCTTGTCGAGGGCGCGGCGGGCCCGTAGAAGGCGCCGAACCGCAGGACGACTCCCTGCCCGCCCCGCGCCGTGAAGCGAGCGGTTTCGCGCTCCGCGTCCCGCGCCGACGCGAGCGGCTGCGGTGCGTCGAGCGGCGCCGTCTCGAAGAGCTGCTCGTCGCCGCGGCTCTCGTAGAGGAACGTGATCGACTCCTGCACGTAGATTCGCACCTTCGCGGCGAGCGCGGCGCTCACGAGCACGCTCGACCCCTGGCTCCGCAGGCGGTCGTTGTCGCGCCAGGCGGCGAGCTTCCGCATCTGCGTGAGCGGCGGGATACGGGTGGCGAGGTGGAAGGCGGCTTCGCAGCCGTCGAGGACCCCGGTCATCGCGCGGAGATCGAAGAGGTCGGCGACGACGGGCTCGACTCCGAGCGCGCGCAGATCCGCGGCACGCTCGGGCGTGCGCGCGAGCGCCAGGACGTCGTGCCCGGCAGTCCGGAGGAGACCGAGCGTCGGCCGGCCGAGCGTGCCGGTACCACCGGCGACGAACACACGCATGGGCCGGTCGGTCTACCAACGGCGCGGAAACCACGCTAGGACTCGCCCGTTCGCGAAGGAGGCTCGGGTGCAGGATCTCTTCTCCGTCAAAGGCAAAGTCGCGGTCGTGACCGGCGGGTCGCGCGGCATCGGCGCGATGATCGCGCGCGGCTTCGTCGCGGGCGGCGCCAAGGTCTACATCTCGGCGCGGAAAGAAGCGGAGGTCGCGGAGACCGCCGCGACGCTCTCCAAGCAGGGCACCTGCATCGGGATCCCCGCCGACCTCTCGACGGAGGCCGGTTGCCAGGGCCTCGCCGCCGCGATCGCGGCGCGCGAGCCCAAGCTCGACGTCCTCGTCAACAACGCCGGCGCCAACTGGGGCGCGCCCCTGGCCGAGTTCCCCGACTCCGGCTGGGATCGGGTCCTGAACCTCAACGTGAAAGGCGTCTTCCACCTCACCAAGATGTTGGTGCCGCTGCTCGAGAAAAGCGGCAAGCCCGGCGACCCGGCGCGCATCATCAACATCGGCTCGATCGACGGCTTGAAGGTGCCGTTCCTCGAGACCTACTCCTACTCCGCGAGCAAGGCCGCCGTGCACCACCTGACCCGCGTCCTCGCCGTCCAGCTGGCTCCGCGCCACATCACCGTGAACGCCGTCGCCCCCGGGCCCTTCGAGAGCAAGATGATGGCGGTCACCCTCGACCGCTTCCGCGACGCGATCGTCGCGAGCTGCCCGCTCGGCCGGATCGGCGAGCCCGAGGACATGGCGGGCGTCGCGATCTACCTGGCGTCGCGCGCGGGCGCGTACGTCACCGGCGTCGTCATCCCCGTCGATGGAGGCATCACCGTCCGTCCCTCGTGAGGCCGCGCTCGCGCGCATGAGCTCGGCCGCACCACCCGCGACGGCAACCGCCGCCGCCGCACCCGTGCGGGCCGACGCCGCCGTGGCGGCGCGGACGAAGCGCGGCTCGCCCGTCCCCGCGTGGCTCGCGCTCGCGGCGCTGATCGTGATCGCGGCGAACCTCCTCGCCGGCGTCACGACCTACGTCACCGTCGAGCTCATGCACGGCGTGAGCCCGTTCGCGCGCGAGGCGCGCGCGTTCGAGCGCTCGGTCCTGCCCTACTGGCGCTGCTTCGCCTACGCGAGCGGCATCCTCGTGGTGATCTGGTACCTCCGCCCGGTCGTGCTCTTCTTCAAGTGCACCGCCGCCGGCGCCGCATCGGAGCTCGTCCGGCGGCGCGTGACCAACGCCCCCGCCGTGCTCGCGTTCGTCGGCTTCGGCCTCTGGGTCGCGAGCATCGTCGTCTTCCCGCTGATCACCGTCTGGCACTTCGGGCATTGGCACCCGGATCTCATGTCGCAGCAGGTGCTCGGTCCGCTCGTGAACGGCTTCCTCGCGACGACGGTCTCGTACCTCCTGGTCGACTGGCTCTTCCGCTCGATGGTGACCCCGACCGTCTTCCCGGAGGGCCGGGTCGCCGCGGTCTCGGGATCGCTCGCCCCCGGTGTCCGCACGCGACTGCTGCTGTTTTTGATCGCGGTCGCGTTCATCCCGTTGTTCATGCTGCTCGGCCTCGTGCGCGCGGCCGCCGTCCGTATCGAAGCCGGCATGCCCGCCGCCGACATCGTCGCGTCGCTCGCGACCGCGAGCACGATCACGTTCGGGATCTTCGTCGTGCTCGGCATCTTGCTGACGCTGGTCGTGGCGCGCTCGCTGACACTCCCGCTCGGCTGCATGGCGGCGGCGCTGAAACGCGTGCAGAGCGGCGACCTCGACGTCGCGGTCGCCGTCAACTCGGCGGACGAGGTCGGCGTCCTCGCGGACGGTGTGAACGCCATGGTCGAGACGCTCCGCGACCGCGAGCGCATCCTCACGACGTTCGGCCGCGTCGTCGAGCCGTCGGTGCGTGATCGTCTGCTCGCGGGCGGCGTCGGCGCGACCGGCGAGCTCCGCACGGCGTCGATCCTCTTCTGCGACCTCCGCGGCTTCACCGCGATGGCCGAGCACGCCTCGCCGACCGAGGTCGTCGCGAGCCTGAACGAGTTCTTCACCGTCATGACGACGTGGGTCCGCGAGTGCGGCGGGTTCGTCGACAAGTTCATCGGCGACGCGATGCTGGTGGTGTTCGGCCTGTTCGAGGCAAGCGGCGCGTCTTCCGAGACGAATGGCGCAGCTTTCGGCGCGAACGGCGACCGGGCCGACGCCGGCGCCGCGGCGGCGTTGCGCTGCGGCCTCGGGATGCACGAGCGTCTCGCCGAGCTGAACGCGACCCGCGCCGGCCGCGGCCAACCGCCGCTTGCGATCAGTATGGGCATCCACTGCGGCGACATCCTCGCCGGCACGATCGGCGCCGCCGACCGCCACGAGTACACGGTCATCGGCGACGCGGTGAACGTCGCGGCGCGCCTCCAGCAGCTCTGCAAAGAGGACGGGGCGTGCGGCATGCTGGTTTCCGAAGCCGCCTACACCCACGCCCGCGCCGCGGGCTTCGACGTCACGCTCCGCCCACGCCAGCCCGTCACGCTACGCGGCCGCCGCGACCCGGTCGCCGTCCTCGAACCCTGAGCCGCGTTTTCGACGTCCTCGCGGGAACTGCTGGGGTGCGGGGGTCGGGTGACGCCGTGCACTCCATCCCCTCCCACCCGGCAGCGCCCCACGAACGAGCGGCCGCTCAGCCAGCGTGACGCGGGAGCGAAATGTGAAAGCACGTTCCGATCGCAGGAGAAGAGTCCACGTGGACGCTTCCGCCGTGGGCCTTGACGATTTGGTCCACGATGTAGAGCCCCAAGCCCAACCCGCTGCTGCGATGGCTCTTGTTTTCCGCGCGCGTGAACGGGTCGAAGAGCATCGGCAGCATCTCGGGCGGGACATGCCCCTGGTTCCGGATCTCGACCGTCACCCGGTCGCCGTCGCCCGCGACGATGATCGCGATGGGCCCGCCGGGGCTGCCGTGCTGCGCCGCATTCCCGAGCACGTTGCTCAACACCTGCGCGATGCGGTCGTGGTCCCAGGTCGCACGCGCGTCGCCCGCCATCTGGATCTCGACGCGCGCCGCCGCCGCCGGCTCGAGCTCGGAGACGGCGCTCCGCACGAGCTCGCCCACGTCGCATGCCGCCGACCGCAGCGGGATGCCGCCCTGGAGCCGGGCGCGCGCGAAGTCGAGGAGCTGCTCGATGAGGCGCGCCATCCGCCGCGACGCGCGCTGCATCGTGTGCGCCATCCGCGTGACGACCGGCCGGTCGTCGGGCTTCCCGATGATGACCTGCGCCCCGAGCTCCACGCTCTGGAGCGGGCCGCGGAGGTCGTGCCCGAGCACCGCGACGAACATGTCGCTCAAGCGCAGCATCTCCTGGAGCTGCACGAGCTGGCGCGAGAGCTGATGGCGCTGCCGGTGCAGCTCGACGAACGTCTCGACCTTGCTGCGGAGGAGGCGGGGCTCGACGGGTTTCACCAAGTAGTCGACGGCCCCGGTCTCGTAGCCCTTGAACATGCGCGCCGGCTCGGCGGCGACGCCGGTCACGAAGATGATCGGCACCGACCGCGTGCGCTCGGCGCCGCGCATGAGCTCGGCGAGCTCGAGGCCGTCCATGCCGGGCATGTTGACGTCGATGAGCGCGAGGGCGATGTCGTGCACGAGCAGCGCTTCGAGCGCCTCGGCGCCCGAGCGCACGGTGATCGCGCGGATGCCCTCGGCCTCGAGGAAGGCGCGCAGCGCCGTCAGGTTGTCCTCGACGTCGTCGACGACGAGGATCGACACCTCGGGCGGCGCAGTCGGCGACGTCATGGCGTTCCTCCGGCCGCGTGCGGGTCCGGCGTGCGGCGCGGAAGCGCGGCGAGCGCATCGACCATTTCCGGGATGGTGAGCGCCCGCGTACCCGGGGCCTCGCGGAGCGCCGCTGCGGGCATGACGGGCACCGCTGCGACCGACGGACTCTCGGCCCACGCGAGCCCGCCGGCCCGCCGGATCGCCGCGACCCCGGCGGCACCGTCCTCGCTCGTCCCGGAGAAGAGCACGCCGAGCAGATGCGGGCTCCACGCGCGGCTCGCGGTCTCGAAGAGCACGTCGCTCACGACGAGCGCGAGGTTCGGCACCCGGCTGAAGACGCAGAGCAGGATCGGCGCGAGGTAGAAGACCCACACGACGATGCCGAGGGGCGTCAGGTAGTCCGCGACGAAGGTCACCGCCGTGAGGCCGGCGAGCAAGGGCCGCGACGGGGGGAGCGCGAACGGACGCATGGAGTCCGGACGAGCGTAGCGTCTGGAAACGCGTAGTCTACCGGGCCGGCGAATCCCGCAGCAGCGGCGTCATGCGATCACGATCATGCGGGCGGAGCCGTCAGCGCCACGCGAAGACGGGCTGCTCGAAGTGGTCGACCCGCGTCGTCCGGCCGTGCACCGCGACCTCGCGGAGCTGGTACACGATCGCCGCCGTCGGCGCGTGGACGTGGTGGCCGACCATCGCGATCGAGATCACCGGTCGGTCGCTTTCGGGGATGCTCCGGAGGTGCGGTACGTCGGGGTGCTCGAGCACGTCGAGCGGCACGCGATGGAGCTCCGCCACCTCCTGCGGGTCGGGCGCGAAGATCGCGCTCTCGCCCGCCCACACCACGACCGGCGTGATGACGTAGCCCGAGCGCGTCGGGTAGTCGTCGAGGAGCCCCAGCACGGCGTGCGGCGACGCGTGCAACCCCACCTCCTCGGCGAGCTCGCGGAGCGCGCCGGCGGTCGCCGTCTCGCCGGGCTCGACGCGCCCGCCGGGCAGCGCCCACTGCCCCGCGTGGGAGGAGAGGCGGGGCGCGCGGCGAGTGAGCACGAAGCACGCAGCGTTCGCGTCGTCCGCGACGAGCGTCACCGCGACCGCCGCATGCCGCCTGCCGGCGAGCGCGACCTCGAGCCGCGGGTGGGCCGCGAGGTGCGCCTGGAGACGCGCGGCGAGATCGGGAGCGAACGGCGGCATCGGCGGAGGACCTAGCGTATAACGCCCGCGGAGGACGAGACCATGAAAGCCATCCGCGTCCATCAAACTGGCGGCCCCGAAGCGATGCAACTCGACGAGGTTCCCACGCCCGCGCCGAGCGGCAACGAGGCGCTGGTCGAGGTCGCCGCGATCGGGGTCAACTTCATCGACGTCTACTTCCGGACCGGGCTCTACACGGCGCCGTTGCCGTGGACGCTCGGGCTCGAGGGCGCGGGCACGGTGCGCGCGGTCGGTGCGGGCACGACCGCCGTCGCGGTCGGCGACCGCGTCGCGTGGACCGGTGTTCCGGGCACGTACGCCGAGATGGCGGTGGTGCCCGCGAACCGGCTCGTGCGGCTTCCGGAGACGCTCTCGTTCCGCGCGGGCGCGGCCGCGATGCTACAGGGCATGACGGCGCACTACCTCGCCTGCTCGACGTATCCGCTGAAGCCCGGCGACGCCTGCCTCGTGCACGCCGCCGCCGGCGGGGTCGGGCTCCTGCTCTGTCAGGTGGCGAAGCGGCGGGGCGCGACCGTCATCGCGACCGTGTCGACCGAGGCGAAGGCCGCGCTCGCACGCGCCGCGGGCGCCGACCACGTGATCCTCTACTCCACGGACGACTTCGTCGCCGGCGTGCGCGACGCGACCGGCGGCGCCGGCGTGCACGTCGTCTACGACGGGGTCGGCGCGTCGACGTTCGAGAAGTCCCTCGACAGCCTCCGGCCGCGCGGCATGCTCGTGCTCTTCGGCGCCGCGAGCGGCCCCGTCCCGCCCGTCGACCTCGGCATCCTCAACACCAAGGGCTCGCTCTTCGTCACCCGCCCGAGCCTCTTCCACTACATCATGGACGATGCCGAGCTCCGCGCGCGCGCCGCCGACGTCCTCGGCTGGATCACCGCCGGCGAGCTGAAGCTCCGCATCGAGGAGGACTACCCTCTCGCCCGCGCCGCCGACGCGCACCGCGCGCTCGAGGGACGGAAGACGACGGGCAAGGTGCTGCTGATCCCTTGACCCACGGAAGCGGGCGCGGAACATTCGCGCCCATGCCACGTGCCTCCGCCAACGGGATCGAGCTCGAGTACGACACCTTTGGCAACCCCGCCGACCCGCCGCTGCTCCTCGTCATGGGCCTCGGCGCGCAGATGATCCTCTGGGAAGAGGAGTTCTGCGAGCAGCTCGCGGCGAGCGGCTTCCACGTCATTCGCTTCGACAACCGCGACGTCGGCATGTCGACGCAGCTCGACGCGGCCGGTGTCCCGAACGTCTTCGAGGCGATGGCGGCAGCGACGGCGGGGAAGCCGGTGACTGCGCCTTACACGCTCGCCGAGATGGCCGACGACACGGTGGCTCTCATGACCGCGCTCGGCATCGAACGCGCGCACGTCGTCGGTGCGTCGATGGGCGGGATGATCGCGCAAACGCTCGCGATCCGGCACCCGGATCGCCTCCTCAGCATGACGTCGATCATGTCGGCGACCGGCGACCCCGCACTGCCGCCCGCAAAGCCGGAAGCCATGCGCGTGCTGCTGACGCCGCCGCCGAGCGACCGCGACGGCATGATCGCGCACGGCATCGACGCGTGGAAGGTGATCGGCAGCCCGGGGTTCCCCTTCGACGAGGACCGCATGCGCTCGATCTTCGGGCGCGCGTTCGACCGCGGCGTCCATCCCGGCGGCACCGCGCGCCAGCTCGTCGCGATCATGGCGTCGGGGAACCGTACGAACGACCTCCGCGCCATCACGGTCCCGAGCCTCGTGATCCACGGCGACGCCGACCCGCTGATCCTCATCGAGGCCGGACGCGCGACCGCCGACGCGATTCCGGGCGCCACGCTGCTCGTGATCGAGGGCATGGGTCACGACCTTCCGCGCGGCGTCTGGCAGCCGATCATCGACGCGATCGGCGCGCACGCGGCCCGCGCCACCGCCCGCGCGGCCTGACCGCGACGCGGCACGTCCGCACCGGGCCTCACCATGACGATCACGCGCGGCTGCGATCTCTGCGAAGCGGCCCGCCTCACGCGCTGGTACCACGAGGACGACGTCTGCTGGGTCGCCGACTGCGAGATCTGCGACGTCCCGATGGTGGTGTGGCGCCGGCACGGGATCGACCCGTCCCCGGAGGAGCTCGCGCACATGACGGCCGCGCTCGGGCGGGCCGCCGCCGAGCACTTCGCGACCTGGGTCGTCGACGGCCACCGCCGGAACATTCCCGACCACTGGCACGCTCACGCCCGGCCGAGCGGCAAGGCCGCGCTCGCGTGGTGGGCGCGCCGCTTCCGATCGTGAGGCCGGGCGCGTGCCGGTCGTGAGACGGGGCCTGCGCCGGTCGTGAGACCGGGCGTGTTGACGCCGGCGGGCGCCTGGGTGAGATGACGCGCGTGAGCGCAACCGCCGAGCAGGGCTCCGCCGCGCGCTCGATCCCGACGGGGAGGCGCTCGGCGGGAGATAGGAGAAGGATCGATGCCGACCGTCGAGATCACCCGTCCGCGTGACGGC
>JANNPN010000466.1:0-4955 GCA_031400185.1 Polyangiaceae bacterium | reverse complement strand
GGCGGCGTGGAAGGCCCACGTCCGCGGGGCGTTGTTCGCGAACCCGAGCTTCACGCAGATCCATCCCACGTGCATCCCCGCGACCCTCGAGACGCAGTCGAAGCTCACGCTCATGTCCGAGTCCCTCCGCAACGACGGCAGGATCTGGGCGCCGAAGAAGCCCGGCGACGATCGCCGCCCCGAGGACATCCCCGAGGACGAACGCGACTATTACCTGGAGCGGAAGTATCCATCGTACGGCAATCTCGCCCCGCGCGACATCTCGTCGCGCGCCGCCAAGGAGATCTGCGACGCGGGGCACGGGGTCGGACCGACGGGACGCGGGGTCTATCTCGATTTCGCCGACGCCATCGCCCGCCTGGGGCGTACGGTGATCCGGGAGCGCTACGGCAACCTGTTCGACCTGTACGAAAAGATCACCGGCACGAATCCGTACGAGACGCCGATGCGCATCTACCCGGCGGCGCACTTCACGATGGGCGGCCTCTGGGTGGACTACGACCTGATGACGACGGTGCCCGGCCTTTTCGCCCTCGGTGAATGCAACTTCGCGGATCACGGCGCGAACCGTCTCGGGGCGAACTCGCTGCTGCAGGCGTGCGTGGACGGCTACTTCATCCTCCCGCATACGATCACCCACTATCTCGCCGACGACATCCGCACCGGATCCATCCCGACCGATCAGCCGGCGTTCGAGACCGCCGAGCGCGCGGCGCGCGAGCGGATCGAGCGACTGCTGGGTATCCACGGAACGAAGAGCCCGCGACACTTCCACCGGGAGCTCGGCATCACGCTGTGGAACCATTGCGGCATGATGCGGAACCGCGCCGGGCTCGAGCGAGCGGGGGCCGACGTGCGCGCGCTCGGCGAGAGCTTCTGGCACGAGGTGCGGGTGACGGGTCGCGCCGACGGCGTGAACCCGGAGCTGGAGAAGGCCGGCCGCGTCGCGGACTTCCTCGAACTCGGCGCGCTCATCGTGCAGGATGCGCTCGCCCGCGACGAGTCCTGCGGGGCCCACTTCCGCGAAGAGCACCATACCGAGGACGGCGAGGCCCGGCGCAACGACGCCGAGTTCATGCACGTCGCCGCGTGGGAGTACGCCGGCCGCGATGCCGCCCCCCGGCTCCACAAGGAGACGCTCGTGTTCGAGGCGACCACCCCGACCGTCCGGAGCTACAAGTAGCCGTGCGCTTCCATCTCGAGATCTGGCGTCAGGAGGGCCCGGACGCGCCGGGACGCATGGTCGCCTACGACGTCGAGAACATCCCCGGCGAGGCATCGTTCCTCGAGATGCTGGACGTCCTCAACGAGACTCTGGTCGCGCGCGGCGAGCCGGCGGTCGCCTTCGATCACGACTGCCGCGAAGGCATCTGCGGCACCTGCGGCGTCATGATTAACGGGCGCGCCCACGGCCCGCTGCGCGGGGTCACGACCTGCCAGATCCACATGCGGAGCTTCGTCGACGGCGCCACCATCTGGATCGAGCCCTGGCGCGCCGACGCATTCCCGGTCGTCCGCGACCTCGTCGTCGACCGGAGCGCCTTCGACCGCGTCATCCAGGCGGGCGGCTACACATCGGTGCATACCGGAACCGCCCCGGAGGCGAACGCGATCCCGGTGCGGCGCGACGCCGCCGAGCGCGCCTTCGACGCCGCCGCGTGCATCGGCTGCGGCGCCTGCGTCGCGACCTGTAAGAACGCCTCGGCGATGCTCTTCGTCGCCGCCAAGGTCTCGCATCTCGCTCTGCTGCCGCAAGGACGCGTCGAGGCGACCGACCGCGTGCGGGCGATGGTCGCCCGCATGGAAGACGAGGGCTTCGGAGCCTGCTCGAACACCGGAGCCTGCTCGGTGGAGTGCCCGAAGGACATCTCCATGGAGCACATCGCGCGCCTCAACTGGGAGTTCATCAAGGCCCGGATCGCGTCGGGCTCGTGACACCGGTGCCGGCGCCGCGTCGTGCAGTCAGCCGCCGAGCGCCGTCCGCAGGTAGGCCGCGACCTCGCTGATGAAGTGGTGCACCGACACGTCGGCGATGCGGTGCGCGCCGATGGCGTCCACGACGCTCCCGAGCTTGCCGAGCGGCGGCTGATACGTCCCGGCGAAGTCGAGCTGCGTCTCCTTCGCGGTCAGCGGATAGACGAGCAACGCCGCCTGCATGAAGGGGAAGAGATGCGGCCGCTCCGCCGCCTGCCACTCGAGCAGCAGCCGGGTGGCGGGCCGGGCGGGTGCGTCCTGCACGTCGTTCTCGATCCCCGTGACGCGGATCGCCACGTCGGTCGCGAGCTCGATGCCGGCCACGCCCGCGTGCAACTGCGACGCCACGCCGTGGGCGCGGGAGGCCGCCGCCTTCGTCGCCGCCTGGAACACGGCGGGCGCGTCCTGCGTCAGGGCGTCGCGAACCACCTCATAGGGATGGTTCACGTAATCGAAGCACCGAATCTCGCGCCCTTTGCTCATGGTCCCGCAAGTCGCCTACGCCAATCCCGACGCGCCGGCAAGCAACACACGGGCCGAGCGACGCGCCGTCGGACGTGGTCAGGGGCGACCGCGAGGATTCCGTCTCGGAATGCGCGGCACCGCTTTGCAGGCGACCACGTACCCGCGCGCGAATAGTACCCTTCGAGCACACGTGCGATGCCGCCCGGGATGCCGGGGCCGCCGTCCGGGTTCTCAGTCGGGGGAATCCCAGCCCCTGGATTCCCGCGGCTGAGAACCGCTCTCGGCACCCGTGCCGAGAATGCCTGCAGCCCAGGCGCTCGATCGCGCGCGCCGCGGCATGGAACTTGAAGATCCCTCGCTGAATGGCCAACGCGACCAAACTTGCGATCCTCGTTGGCGGCGGGTCGGCGCCCGGCGTCAACAGCGTCATCGGGGCGGCTGCATGGACCCGATCCCGTACGACATGGCGTACTGCCGCGCCTCGGGGAACTGCGCCACCAAGTTCCTGCTCGGCGGCGGCAACGCAGCGATGGTGTCGTTACAAGGCGGCCACTTCATGCCGATCCCGTTCGCTCAAGTTCTCGATCCCGAGACCGGCCGCACCAAGGTGCGTCAGGTCGACATCACCTCCACACACTACGCGATCGCGCGGCGCTTCATGATCCGCGTCCGGCGCGACGACTTCGATGACGCCCGCGGACTCGCTGCGGTGGCGGCGGCCGCGGGCCTCACCGTCGCGGAGTTTCGCGCCCAGTTCGAGTACCTCGTGGCGGCGGAGCCGCCGCCACTCGTGCGCTGAGGACAGCCATGGCGTATTCCCATTTCGAGCGTCTCTCCGCGCTGGACAACAGCTTCCTCGCGATCGAGGACGGGGTGAGCCACATGCACATCGGCGCCGTCGCCATCTTCGAGGGCGGCCCGTTCATGACCCCGGACGGCGGCATCGACATCGAGCGCTTCCGCAGGATGATGCAGGTCGACCTGCATCGCGTCCCCCGTTACCGGCAACGCTTGCGACGCACGCCGCTCTTCGACCAGCCGGTGTGGGTGGACGACGAACGCTTCAACCTCTCCTACCACGTGCGCCACACGCACCTGCCGAAGCCCGGCGACGATCGCCAACTAAAGCGGTTGGCGGCTCGGGTGATGTCGCAGGAGCTCGATCGCGGAAAGCCGCTCTGGGAGATGTGGGTGGTGGAAGGGCTCGACGAGGGGCGCTTCGCCATCATCACGAAGGCCCACCACTGCATGATCGACGGCGTCGGCAGCGTGCAGCTCACGGGCTCGATGATGCGTCCCACGCCCGACGTCGACCCGCGCTTCGATGAGCCGCCGCGGCGATGGATCCCGCGGGCGGCTCCCTCGCAACGAGATCTCCTGTTGGCCGAGATGGGGCACCGGACGGTGGCGCCCCTGAAAGCGCTGGTCGCGACCGGCCTTGCCGCGGTCAGGCCGTGGTCGGCGCTCGCGGGTGTCCGTGACATCGTGACCGAGCTCGCGACGACGCTCGGTACCGGGCTCAGCTCGGCGTCGCCGACCCCGTTCAACGTGGAGATCGGGCCGCATCGCCGCTTCGACTGGACCGTGACGGATCTCGCCGGGTTGAAGGCGGTGCGGACCCGCCACGGGGGGACGGTGAACGACGTCGTGCTGGCGGTGCTCGCGGGAGCCCTCGGCTCGTTCCTCCGCCGCCGGGGCATGGATCCCGGGCGGCTCGACTTCCGCGTGATGGTGCCGGTGAACGTCCGCGACGCCACCACGCGTCACGATCTCGGCAATCAGGTGTCGATGTTGGTCGTCCAGCTCCCGATCGGCGAGCGCAATCCGCTGCGCCGCCTCGAGCGCACCATCGAAGAGACGCGGCGGGTCAAGCGCTCGCGGCAGGCGGCGGGCGTCCAGCTGATCGAGTCGCTGAGCGACGCCACTTTTCCCGGCTTGATGGTGCAGTTCGCGCGGCTGACGACGTTGGCCCGCCCGTACAACCTGGTGACGACGAACGTTCCGGGCCCGCCGATTCCGGTGTACGTGGACGGCGCGCGCATGCTCGCCTGCTATCCGCTGGTGCCGTTGTTCGCGAATCAAGCCCTCGGTATCGCGCTCTTCAGCTACGACGGCCGGCTGCACTGGGGATTCAACGCCGACTGGGACGCGCTTCCCGACCTCCACGATCTGGTGCAGGCGGTGGAGCACGAGCTCGCGGCCATCCAGGATCTCGACCGTGAAGGACCGGTGGCCGGGATCGCATGACGAGCCGGGTGATCATGGGGATGACGGCCATCGACCGTCGGCGGATCGCCCAAGCCCTTTTCATCTCATCCAAAGGAGAGTCCCATGGCAGTGAAAGTCGCGATCAACGGTTTCGGGCGCATCGGCCGTCTGGTCTTCCGCGCCCTCGTCGAGCAGGGTCTTCTCGGCTCGACCTTCGAGGTGGTCGCCGTCGGCGACATCGTGCCCGCCGACAACCTCGCCTACCTCCTCAAGTACGACTCCGTGCAGGGGCGGTTCAGGGGTGAGGT
>JANNPN010000310.1:0-7769 GCA_031400185.1 Polyangiaceae bacterium | reverse complement strand
TCAATTTACGATTTACGATTTACAAGTCACAATTCGTTGTCAGAGCAGACGGCAACGAATTCTCAATTGTAAATTTTGAATTGTAAATTGCGTTCGTCAGCTCCAAATGGGGTCGTAGTTCAGTTGGTTAGAACGCCGGCCTGTCACGCCGGAGGCCGCGGGTTCGAGTCCCGTCGACCCCGCCAACTAAATGGTTCTACCGAGACGAGTTGGTAGTCTCGGTAGAACCCGTTGCCACCATGTTGCCACGACCGGCAGGAACTCCTGAGGAATCCAGCAACCGGATCGCGCCTACAATCGCCGCCGGACCCAGGTGCATGTACCGCTGGGTGGTGATCAAGTCCTGGTGACCGGCGAGTTCCTGAATCGCCCGCGCTGGTGCCCCTCGCGTAGCCAGATGTGAACAGAATGTGTGCCGGAGCCTCTCGGGCCTGGATCCTCTCCATCCGGTGCTAACATCCGCGCCACATTGGGATGGCGCCCGTCAGAAGGAGAGAGCGATGAACCGAACACTGTGCGGGACGATCTTGGCGATTGGGTTATTCCTCTGGCTTGCCTTCGCAAGCGGGTTTCTCGATCGTGTCGTCCGGGCTCAGGGAAGTTGGCAATGCAGATCCTGGACGCTGGAGGAGAATGCCGACGCGACTCCAGTGGGAGTGTGGCTGGGTTCGGCGAGAGCCGTTCAAATGACTTCTGCGGGTTTGTCTGCGGGCTCCCGGCATACCCTGATTGCCTGCAAACAATGACGTAGAAATCAGCCGCCGCTTCCACCGATTGGAAGGTACGGTCGTGCCGCGACGTGCCCGTGCTCGTGATCACGACGGTCGAGGACGAGCGGAAAGCGCTGGCGCTCGGCGCCGACGCGTTCTGCCTGAAGCCGGTCGAGCGCCGCCAGCTCCTGCACGTCTTGACCCGCCTCACCGCGGCGCACGCGCTCCGGCGCATCCTCATCGTCGACGACGAGGAGATCTCCCGCTACGTGCTCCGCCAGCACTTGATGGCACCGGAGCACGTGATCTGGGAGGCGGCGAGCGGGGACGAGGCGGTGCGAGTCGCGCGCGACGAGCATCCCGACGTCGTCTGTCTCGATCTCACGATGCCGCATGCGGACGGTCACGAGGTGCTGCGGCGCTTGAAAGCGGATCCCGAGACCGCCGGTATCCCGGTCGTCATCGTGACCGCGAAGCCGCTCGACGACGAGCTCCGCCGAAGCCTCGCACCGGCGGCCGGGCTGCTGCCGAAGCAGGGCATCTCGCGCGCGCACGCGCTCGCGGCGATTGAGGCGGCGATCCGCGGCGAGGGAGCGGTGCCCGCATGAGCCCGGTGCCGGCGCGGATCATCATGGTCGACGACAACGAGTCGAACCGCTACCGCAAGACCCGGACGCTCCGGCAAGCGGGCTTCGAGGTCTTCGAGGCGGGAACCGGTGGAGACGGCCTCGAGCTCGCGACGTCGCATACGGCGGATCTCGTGGTGCTCGACACCCAGCTTCCCGACATCAACGGCTGGGAGGTCTGCCGGCGAATCAAGGAGCGCGGTCCCGAGGCGCCGCTCGTGCTGCAGGTGTCCGCGACGTACGTCGAGGAAAGCGACACGGTGAAAGCGCTCGAGGGTGGCGCCGACGCCGTCCTCACCGAGCCGATCGAGCCGGCGGTATTGCTCGCGACGGTGCGCGCGTTGCTCCGGACGCGCCAGGCCGAACAGAGGCTCCGCGAGGTGTTGCTCCGCGAGCAGACGCTCCGGCAAGCGGCCGAGAGCGCCAACCGCGCGAAGGACGAGTTCCTCGCGACGCTGTCGCACGAGCTGCGCTCGCCGCTCGGCACCATCCTCACCTGGGTGACGCTCATGAAGGAAGGCCGGCTCGACGACGCGCGCCGCCGTCAGGGGCTCGATGCGATCGAGCGCAGCACGCAGCTGCAGGTGAAGCTCATCGGCGATCTCCTCGACGTCTCCAGCATCATCTCGGGCAAAACCCGCCTCGACATGGCGAGCGTCGACGTCGGCAGCATCGTGCAGAATACCGTCGAGAGCATCCGCGCGGCAGCGACCGCGAAGGGCCTCACGGCGACGACCCGCATCGCCGCGGATCTGCCACGCGTGGTGGGCGACGCCATGCGGCTCTCCCAGGTCGTGCTGAACCTCTGCTCGAACGCGCTCAAGTTCACGCCGAGCGGTGGACGGATCGACGTCTCGGTGCAGGCGGTCGACGACGCGGTCGAGATCGAGGTCCGCGATACCGGGAAGGGCATCGCGCCGGACTTCCTCCCGCACATCTTCGAGCGCTTCCGTCAGGGCGATGCCTCCACGACCCGAATCGAGGGCGGGCTCGGTCTCGGCCTCGCGATCGTCCTCCACCTGGTCGAGATGCACGGGGGAAACGTGCGCGCGCGGAGCGCCGGCGTCGGGCAGGGGGCGACCTTCGTCGTGCGGTTGCCCGCCGCACCGGCGGGTGCCGCCGTGACGCCGCCGCGGGCGGTGGTCGACACCAGCAGCGGGCAAGTCGAGACCCTCGAGGGTCTCCGCATCCTGCTCGTCGACGACGAGGACGACGCGCGCGAGGCGGTCGCGACCGCGCTCGCGCAGCGGGGCGCCGAAGTCGCGACCGCATCCTCGGTGGCGGTGGCACTGGACCGGATCGCGACCGCGGTCCCGCGGGTTCTGATCGGCGACATCGCGATGCCCGCCGAGGACGGCTACTCGCTGATCCGGCGCGTGCGCGCGCTCCCCGGCGGTGCCGGTGCGGCGATCACGGCCATCGCGCTCACGGCGTACGGCCGGCTGACCGATCGGGCGAAAATCCTCGCTGCGGGCTACGACGAGTGCCTCACCAAGCCGATCGCGCTCCACGAGCTCGCCGGCGCCATCCGGCGCCTCGTCCGGCGATAGGCACCGTTTTCTCGAATCTGCCTGGGCGTTCTTACAAGCCGGCCGATGCTCATCCCGTGGGTGCGCGGTTCGTGACGGCACGGATCGTGGTGGATAGCCGCATGCGCCCCGATCTCGTGTTCCTCACCGTCGCGGCTCTCGCGGTCGTCCAACTCGATCACGAGGATGCAAAGCACTTTCAGCTCGCCCAAACGGGTCCGCTCCCGACGTCGATCCTGAATCCACGGCTCGGAGGGCCGCCCGCGGGCGCGCATCTTGGGGATACGGTTGGGGATACGGCAGCCGGGGGTGCGGTGCCGGGTACGGCCCCCGCCCCGGGGAGTCGCGTCGGCACGATCGACGCGGGGAGGGTCGGTACGATCGACGCGGGCAGGGTGGGCGAGCCGCCCGTCGGCGCGGTCGGCACTCCACCTACCGGCGCGGTGGCACCGGGTGCTCCGGGGGGCGCGGCGCCCGCGGGTGCGGGTGCGGTGCCGCCGGCCACTGGCGGCGCAGTGCCGCCGGCGGGACGGTGAGCGCCATGCCACGGGCGCAGCGCAAGACGTCCGCGCGATCTGACGCGCGCAAGAAGAACGGGGCGGGCCGCCCGATCTGGAACGGCCACCTCACGTTCGGCCTCGTATCGCTGCCGGTCCGCGTGTTTGCCGCGCTCGACGCGTCCGAGCACGTCGGGTTCCGGCTCCTGCACCGCAAGGACCACGCGCCGATCACCTACAAGAAATTCTGCAGCAAAGAGGACGTCGAAGTCCCGGCGGACGAGATCGTGCGCGGCTACGAAGGCAACAAGGGCAAGTACGCGCTCGTCGAGTCCGAGGAGCTCCAACAGGTGCAGGAGGAGCTCGGCGAAGGGCAGCACACGATCGAAGTCCTGCAGTTCGTCGAGCCGCGCTCGCTCGACCCGCTGCTGTTCGAGCGACCGTATTTCATCGTGCCGGACGAGGGCGGCGGCAAGGCGTACGCACTGCTCCGGGACGCGCTTCGCGATGCGGGACGCGCCGGCGTGGTGCGATTGTATCTCCGTCGTCCCGTGCTGGCCGCGCTCCTGCCGCACGGCGACGTGCTCGCGCTCGAGGTCATGCGCCCGTTCGACGAGCTCCGCTCGGCCGACCGCTTCGATATCCCGCATGCCAAAGCCAGCGACGCCGAGAAAGGGATGGCGCAGAAGCTGATCGACGCGATGTCCGCAGAGTGGGAGCCGCGGGCGCACTCGAACCGCTACCGCGCGACGCTCGAGAAGCTGCTCGAGGGCCGGCCACGTTTCGCGCTGGAGGACGTCGGTGCCGGCGCCGAGGAGGGAGCGGGAGAGGGGAAGGTCGTCGACCTCATGGAAGCGCTCCGGCGGAGCCTCGGCGCCTCCGGCAAGGGCACCGCGCGGTCGGCCGGCTCCCGCGGCGCGCGCCGCGCGGCACGCTCGGAGCGCACCCGCACCCGCGCCCGGAAGGCGAGCGGATCGCGCGCGCGTTGACGCTGGTACGGGTTTGCGCGCGCGGCGACGCGGCGACAGGCGCGTTGACAACCCAGCGGGCCTGATCGAGAACGCGAGGCGTGACGCAGCCCCGTCGTGACACGTCCGGCGGGTCGGCGGCGCCCGCGCCGTCCGGCTTCGACGCGCGGACCGTGCGCGCCGAGTTCCCCGCGCTCCGCCAGCGCATCCACGGCCGCTCCCTCGTGTACCTCGACAACGCGGCGACGACGCAGAAGCCGCACGCGGTGCTGGCGGCGATGCAACAGCACGACGTCCGCGACAACGGCAACGTGCGCCGCGGCGTGCACACGCTCGGCGAGCGGGCGACGGCCGCCTACGAGGCCGCGCGTGAGCGGGTGCGGCGCTTCCTTGGTGCCGCCGATGCGCGCGAGATCGTGTTCACCCGGGGCACGACCGAGGCGTTGAACCTCGTCGCCGCGAGCTTCGGCGCGGCGCACGTCGGCGCCGGCGACGAGATCCTGGTCACCGAGATGGAGCATCACGCCAATATCGTGCCGTGGCAGATGCTCTGCCGCGCGACCGGCGCCGTGCTGCGCGTCGCGCCGGTCGACGAGCGCGGCGTCGTCGATCGGACGGCGTTCGCCGGCATGCTCGGCCCGCATACCCGCATCGTCGCGTTCGCGCACGTCTCGAACGCGCTCGGCACGCTGAACCCGGTCGCCGAGCTCGCCGCGCTCGCGCATGCGCACGGGGCGACGGTCGTCGTCGACGGGGCGCAGGCGGTCGCGCACGAGCCCGTCGACGTCACGGCGCTCGGTGCCGACTTCTACGCGTTCTCGGGACACAAGGTGTACGGCCCGACCGGGATCGGTGTGCTTTACGGGCGTGCCGACCTGCTCGCGGCGATGCCGCCCTGGCAGGGCGGCGGCGAGATGGTGCGCACGGTCGCGTGGGACGCGACGACGTACGACGACCCGCCGTATCGCTTCGAGGCCGGCACGCCGCCGATCGCCGCCGCCGTCGGGCTCGGCGCCGCGCTCGCCTACCTCGAGGGGCACGACGGCGCCGCCCGCCGCGCGCACGAGGCGGACCTCCTCGCGTACGCGGCCGATGTGCTGGCGCGGGTGCCCGGCCTCCGCATCATCGGCACCGCACCCGAGAAGCGTGCCGGCCACTCGTTCGTGCTGGCCGGCGTCCATGCGCATGACGTCGCGACGGTGCTCGACGGGGAGGGCGTCGCCGTCCGCGCCGGGCATCATTGCGCGCAGCCGATTCTCCGCCGCTTCGGGCTCGCCGCGACCGTGCGCGCGTCGTTCGCGCTCTACAACACGCGTGACGACGTCGACCGGCTGAGCGCCGGGCTCGACGTGGTGCGGGCGACGTTCGAGGCATGACCGCGGCGAGCGACCTCTATCGGACGCTGATCCTCGAGCACGGGAAGCACCCTCGGGGCGTCGGCCGGCTCGCCGCGCCGACCCACACGGCCGAGGGCGACAACCCGCTCTGCGGCGATGCGGTCCGCGTCGAGGCGGCGTGCGCGGGCGACACGGTCGCCGACCTCCGGTTCAGCGGGGAGAGCTGCGTGCTCGCGACCGCATCCGCATCGCTCATGTGCGAGCGCCTGGCCGGGGCGTTGCGCGGTGAGGTCGTGGACGCCATCGCGGCGCTGGAGGCCCGCTGCGCGCGGGTCGAGGTCTCCGTGGCCGTGCCGGCGAGGGTCGCGGACGTACTGGAGGCGTTCACGGACGTGCACCGCCACCCCGCGCGGATCGCATGCGCCCTTTTGCCGTGGCGGACGCTCGGGCGCGCGCTCGGCGATTGAAAGCGCGTCTGCGGTTGGTTAGAGAGCCCGCATGGCTCAACTGAAAGCAGGCGCTCGTCTGAAGAGCGCCGTGTGTGCGACCGAAGTGATCGTCATCGCGGCGCCGGCCGGCGGCGCCGACGTGCAGTGCGGTGGGGCTGCCATGCTCGGGACGGGAGACGCCGCGCCCGACGGGGCGGCCCTCGACCCGGGTGCAGCGAACGGCACGACGCTCGGCAAACGCTACGTCAGCCCTGCCGGCGACCTCGAGCTGCTCTGCACGAAGCCGGGCAAGGGCTCACTCGCGGTCGGCGACACGCCGCTCGTCTTGAAGGAAGCGAAGCCGCTGCCGTCGTCGGATTGACGGCGCTGAGCGTCTGCCCGCCGAGGTCTCCATGAACCTGATGATGCTGCTCGAGATGGCGACCGACGGGTTCGGGGACCGCGTCGCCATCCAGAACGGTCCCGAGAAGCTCACCTACGCGGAGCTGTTCGCGGCGGCGGGCGCGGCGGCGCACACGGTCGGCGCGAGCCGGGCCGAGCGGTTGGCCGTGCTCGACGTCAACAGCCTCGCGGTCCCCGTCGGTCTCTTCGCGGCGGGGTGGGCGGGCGTCCCGTTCGTGCCGCTCAACTATCGCCTCACCGGCGCCGAGCTCGACGCGCTCCTCGGCTCGATCGCGCCCGCGTACCTCGTGACCGACGGCGCGCGCGCCGCGTCGCTCGCGGGCTCGGCCGCGACGGTGGTCGCGCGCGACGGCTTCCTCGCCGCCGCCCGCGCGGGTGAGCCGCGGGCGGGCGAATGGTCGATGGACCCCGACGCGATCGGCATTCTGCTCTTCACGAGCGGCACCACGGGCGCGCCGAAGGCGGCGGTGCTCCGCCAGAAGCACCTCGTCTCGTACATCTTCGGCGCGGTCGAGTTCGGCGCCGCGGCAGAGGACGACGCCGCGCTCGTGAGCGTGCCGCCGTACCACATCGCCGGCATGGCGGCGATTCTGAGCTCGGTCTACTCCGGCCGCCGGGTGGTGCAGCTCACGAGCTTCGACGCCGAGCGCTGGGTCGAGACCGCGCGCGCGGAGCGCGTGACGCACGCGTTCGTCGTGCCGACCATGCTGACCCGGATCGTCGACGTGCTCGTGCGCGACGGCGTGGCGCTGCCGCACCTCCGCGCGGTCTCGTACGGCGGCGGCAAGATGCCGCAGCCGGTGATCGAGCGCGCGATGCAGCTCATGCCCGAGACGGCGTTCACCAATGCCTACGGGCTCACCGAGACCAGCTCGACCATCACCGTGCTCGGTCCCGACGACCATCGGGCGGCCGCCGCGAGCGACGACCCCGTCGTACGCCGGCGGCTCGTGTCCGTCGGTCGCGCGCTCCCGAGCGTCGAGCTCGAGGTCCGCGACGAGGACGGACGGTCGTGCGCCGTCGGGGTGTCGGGCGAGATCCACGTCCGCGGCGAGCAGGTCTCGGGCGAGTACCTCGGCCTCGCGTCGCGTATGACGAAGGACGGATGGTTCCCGACCCGCGACGCCGGCGCGCTGGACCGGCTGGGGGACGTGATCCTCGGAGGCGGCTAGGGCGACGTGTTGGTGGGGTGGGGCGAGAAAGTCTCGCCGGGGGTGATGGAGGAGGGGCTGCTCGTGCACCCGGCGGGCG
>JANNPN010000308.1:0-6235 GCA_031400185.1 Polyangiaceae bacterium | reverse complement strand
AGCTCAGAAGGGGGATCTCTCCCCCTTCGCCGCCGCGGCACAGCCGCGTCGGCTCAACCCCCGGCTCGCTCTCGCTCGGCCGCGCGCCGCGCGCGCGGAGGGCGTTGTCTTGCCTTCCTTCGCCGCCGCGGCACAGCCGCGTCGGCTCAACCCCCGGCTCGCTCTCGCTCGGCCGCGCGCCGCGCGCGCGGAGGCGTCGTCTTGGGTCAGCCTCCTAGTGGCGCTTCGCGAGCGCCTGCGCGCTCTCGCGGATCGCGAGCGTCTCGCGGCTCCGGCGGCGGGCGTCGAAGGCCCAGAGCAATCGCACGAGACCACCCGAGGCGTCGTCCGGTAGCGCCGTCAACCGCACCGCGCGCTCGAGCTCCGACTCGCTCTCCTGGATCAGCTTCTCCGCCGCGTCTGTCGCCATGGCCGACCAGCTAACGCGGAGAGCGAGGCTCGGCAAGGGCTGCCGGCTAACACACTGAAATGCAGTAGCCTGCCGCGGATGCCGCCCGCACGAAGTGGCAGGGAGCTCGCCACCGCGATTGCCCACGGCCAGCAGCGAGCTAGCGCCGCTTCGCCACCCTCGCCTTCTTCGTCTCGGCGACCGGCGGGGGCTCGTCCCAGCGCGCGAGCTCGACCTGGTGCGCGGGCGTCGCCTCGAACTGCCAGTGGCGCGATGCGAGCGAGAAACCCTGCTCGATCGCGGCGAGGCGAAGACCCGCCTGCGCGACGTTCTCGCCGCCGAGGTAGAGCGCGCCGCAGAGCGGCGTCGCCGCCCCGAGCCCGAACGCGACCACGATTCGTTTCGTCATCGAGAATTTCTTGATCACCAAGCCGTCGTCCATGTCGTGACCTCCTTCGTTCGGCGCGCACCATACACAGCCGGCGCGGCTCGCAAGGTGGGCATCGTGATTTTCGACAGCCGCTGACCCGGGCCACGGCGGGCTTTGCCCAAGAAGTCCCGTTTGCCCAAAAATCCGAGGGCAAGGTGGCGATGCCGGACGGCGCTCCGGCGACCGGCGTCACGTCGCGCCGACTACGCCGACGTGAACGAGCTGCCCGAGCTGGTCGCAAGACTGGCCAGCGCTTCACGATGAAGGAGATTCCGACGACAAGGCGTACCTGTCACGCGAGAATCAGAAAGCCATCGTGAGGCACGGGGCCGAGCCGTTCGTCCCGTTCAACGGGGGGAAGGGACCGCATCCGCAACGCCGCTCTGGAACCGGCTCTACCACTCCTTCGAAATGAACCGCCTGGACTTCCTGAAGCACTACCGCCAGCGCTCCAACGTCGACCTTCTCGGCGATCAAGCGTGTGTCGGCGATTCGGTCCAAAGCCGTACCCACAAACACTTCGGGACGTTCCCGACAAACGACTCGCGCCGTCGCCGCTCCCAGCGTGGCTCGGCAACCTTCTGCGTCACCGTCTAACGAGGGGTGACAGCGCGAGCGTTCCGGGCCGATGCGTATCAACCGCAGACGTTGCGCAACAAGACGGTCGGAGGGTGACGCAGTCTGGCGCAGGGTACGCGATCACGCGGGCGTTACGGACTCTTTGGAACCACCCGACGAAGGCGGCGTGCGGCTTGGGGTTGCCTCGACGTCGGTGCCTCGGCAGAACGGTCGCGCTGCCGACGTCGCCCACGATCAGCTCAAGATCGGCGGGTGGACGGTCTTGCTCTCCGAGAGCGGGCGAGTGACACGGGCCTCGCCGCTAGGCGCCGCAGCGGGCGTGCGTCGTGATCGCCGCGATGACGTCCTCCGGCTCACACGGCTTCGGCAGCGAGCCGGCGATCCCCTCGCCGAAACGGCCGCGCACGACCTCGGTATCGCCCGAGACCATCACGACAGGAATGCCCGCCGTATCCGGTCGCGCCTGCAGGGCGCTGCACACTTCCCAGCCGTCCATGTCCGGCAGCCAGAGGTCCAGCAGCACGACACAGGGGCGAAAGCCGTCACTCAGCAGCGACAGCGCCGTCGCCCCCGACGCGGCGCCGCGCGCCTCGAAGCCGGCGAGGTCGAGATACGTCACGATCGCGTCCCGCAAATCGTCGTAGTCCTCGACGAGCAAGATGGCGTGCCGATGGGTCTCGGCGTGCAGGAGATCGTGCTGCTCTCGATACTGACCGGGGGATTCCATAGGGGTCCGCCTCCTTGTGGTGCGGGCGGGAATCTACGAAAGGACCTGCCTGGTCGCCTAGGCCGAATTACTACGCGCGTAGGACTACCCGCTTCCGTCTCCTGCCTTTGACGCGCCCGTAACGCGGACGACCCCTCGCGTCGTACGTCCCGCCATGACGATCGAGATCAGGACCACGCCGCCGCAGACCAGATCGACGCCGCGACGATTCCCGACTTTCAGAACGAGACGCGCTGCACTCGCCGCACTTGCAGTCGGGAGTTACGCCCCGCCGCTGCGTGAGATACGACGAGACTCCAATGTTGACCGAATTCCTTGCGGAGCACCGTGACGAGATCATCGCCCGTACGAGAGTGCAGGTCTTGGGACGGGTCGCGCCGCGGCCGACCGACGCCGAGTTGCAAACGGGCATTCCACTGTTCTTGGATCAGCTCATCGAAGTGATGGGGAACCCCTTCGAGACCCCGCAGGCGGAGATTACCGCCAGCGCGGTCAAGCACGGCAGTGACCTGCTGCGCATGGGGTTCACCGTCAGTCAGGTCGTCCACGACTATGGCGGCCTCTGCCAAGCCATCACCGAGCTGGCCGTCGATCGGAGTGCGCCGATCGGAACGGCGGAGTTTCAGCTCCTGAACCGCTGCCTCGACGACGCCATCGCCAGCGCGGTCACCGAGTTCGATCGTCAACGGGACAAAACCGTCTCCGCCGCGGGGGTGGAGAGTCTCGGCATCCTCGCGCACGAGTTGCGGAACCAGCTCAACATCGCCGTGATCGCCTTCGATGTCCTCAAGACGGGAAGCGTGGGTCCGGGCGGGAGCATCGGGGCGATGCTGGAGCGGAGCCTGCGGGCGATGCGCAACCTCGTGGATCGCTCGTTCGCCGACGTGCGCTTGCACGCGGGAACACGGAGATTGGAACCCGTCGTGGTCGCGGAGCTGATCGAAGAAGTGTCCGTGGGCGCCGCTTTCGATGCGAAGGAACGGGGACTCCACTTCACCATCGGACCGGTCGACCCGGACGTGATTCTCGAGCTCGATCGACAGCACGTGGCATCGGCCTTGGGCAACTTGTTGCAGAACGCCTTCAAGTTCTCCCGACCCCACGGCAGCGTCGAGCTGCGCACGTCAATCACTGCCGATCGCGTATTGATCGAAGTCGCGGACGAATGCGGTGGTCTTCCGTCAGGGGACGTCGAGGAGCTGTTCCACCGATTCACGCAGCGCAGCGCCGATCGCACCGGTCTGGGTCTCGGGCTCGCCATCAGCCGGCGGGGCGTCGAAGAGAGCGGCGGCACGCTGCACTTGCGCGACCTGCCGGGCACGGGGTGTGTCTTCACCGTGGATCTCCCGCGACGGCTGCCCGCGTAGTACTCCCTCCGCTGATTCCCTCAGTTCCTCCGCACCGAGCATGGAGGATGTATGTCCGTGCGTTGCGTGCTCTGCGAAGCGGACTTGCCGGCCGACACGCGGTCGGATCCGGTGACGCGGACCTATCCCGGCCCCATCTGTGCGGCCTGCCTGGCGTTGCCGCCGAGCCAGCGCGACGAGCGCCGCTCGCATGCGATGACGCGCATGCTGAGGAACGGCGCCTGAAGACGCGGACGGGTCGGCGCGCATCCGCAGCATGACCCTCGGCCCGTCGCCGCAGACGAACGACGGCTCGCTTCGCGCTCGTCGCCGTCACCGTGCGGGGCGGGGCTGGCGCGGCACGGCGCGACGCACCGCCGACCCCCCGGACCGGACGCGCGCCAAGCTCTCCCCGGCCCGCTCCACGAGCGCGCGCGCGTCCTGTCGGCGCGCAAGCGCCACGGCGCTCCGGAGATTGGCGAGCGCCGCCGTTCGGCCGCGGCCGCGCTCGACGCCCCGGCGCCCACCGGCGAGCGCGGCGCGCAGCTCGCCGGCGAGGCGCAGGAGCTCGGCCTTCCACCACTGCTCGCCGGTCTGGCGTGCGGCCGCGAGCGCCTCGTCGGCGGCGGCGAGCGCCGCCGCGTGCCGGCCGACGGCCGCCTCCGCCTCGGCGAGCAGGCCGAGGTGGTACGGCACGAGATACTTCGCGCCGGTCGTCTGCCAGTGCGCAAGGCCGGCGCGGATCTCGGCGACGCCGCCCTCGTCGCCGCCGACCGCACGCGCCCAGCCGCGGAGACACTGCGCCCGCGCGACGAACAACGAGAACCCGTTCTCCGTGCTGAGCGTCAGGAGGGCATCGGCGTCGAGCCGCGTCGCCGCGGGATCACGCGCCAGGTGGCCGAGGGTCGCAGCACTGGCGTAGGCGAACGCGAGCGAGAACGGGTGCGCGAGCGCATCGGCCGCGTGGCGCATCTCCGCGCGATGCGCACGCATCTCGGCGTCCTTCCCGAAGAGCCAGGCGAGCACGGCGAGGTGGGCGCGGACGACGACGGTCGGATCCTGCATCCACGCCGCGGGCGTGCGCACCGGAAGCGGCCGCGCGATGTGCAGGCCCCGCGTGAGCGCGGTGCGCGCACGGACGAGCTGACCCGCATAGAAGTACGTGACGCCGAGCGCGAGCCAGGCTTCCAGCAGATCCTCCGGTTCCCCCCCCTTCCGCGCCATCGCCACGCCCTTCCGGGCCAGGGTCATCGCGCGCTCGACGTCGGCACGGACGAGCGTGAAGCGCTGGAGACCGCGCAGCATGGGATAGAGCTCCGGGCGATTGTCGATCCCTCCGCAGAGATCCGCCGCACGCCGATACGCCCGATCGACCTCGGGCGCGGCCCCACCTTTGTTGGTCGTGAGCACGAGCCCGAGCGCGATCTGCAGCCGGAGCTCCTCGACGGCCTGATCGCGGCGCGTGAGATGCGCGACGAGGCCGAGCCCGCGCTCGAGATGGGCGATCGCCTCGGCGTCGGCGAGTCTCCGCCCGGCGTTCTCCGCGGCGGCGCGCAGATACCGAATCGCGCGCGGCGCGTCGCCGCCCCGCTCGAAGTGGAGGGCCAGCTCGGCGGCGATCTCGTCGCTCCGATCGCCCCAGGCGCTTTCCTGCGCCTCGCCGAGCCGGCGATGCAGCCGGGCGCGCCGCGCCGGCGAGAGGCGACCGTAGAGGCCGCGCTGGTGGAGCGCGTGCACGAAGTGGTGCCGGCCGCTCGTGGCACGGCGCGGGGGCGAGTCGAGCCCACGGGCGTCGACCAGGCGCGTGGATCGTGCCAGCACCTGCAAGCGCTCGTCGACGGCGTCGGCGTCGAGCTCGAGCACCGCGGCGACCGCGCTTGCCGCGAACTCGCGGCCCGCGACACTGCCCGCCTCGAGGATCCGCTGATCCTCGTCGGTCAGCCGTTCGACCTGGCGCTCGATCAGATGCCGCAAGCTCTCCGGCAGCACGTCGGCGAGGACGTGCAGGCTCTTCCGGAGCCGCCAGCGGCCATTCTCCTCCGTGAGAACGCGCTCGGCCACGAGCTCGTCGAGCACCGACGCGAGGAACAGCGGATTACCGTCGGTGATCTCGAGCACGGCGGCGCCGAGGTCGGCGGGGAGGTCGCCGCCCGGAAACCGCGCCGCGAGGTACCGCTGCACCTCGGCCGCCGATAGCGCCCCGAGCGCGAGCTCGCGCGCATGGCCGCTCGCGAGCAGCGTCCGCCGGATCGCGCCGAGCGGATGGCCGCTCACCACGACATCGGCGGGCCGATACGTCCCGATCAAGACGAAGCGCGCGCGCTCCGCGCGGAGCGCCAGTGCCGCCACCAGGTCGACCGTCGACGGGTCGCTCCAGTGGAGGTCGTCGAGCCAGAGGACGAACGCGTGCTCGGACGCGAGCGTCTGGACCGCGTCGCACATCTCCCGCAGCATCCGCTCGCGATTGGTGCCGGCGACGCGCGCGCGGAGGCGCTCGCGCTCGGTCGCCGAGAGAAGCGGCGGCATCTGCGCGAGCCACGTCGGCGCATAGCGATCGAGCACGTCGAGCACGCGATCGCCGCCCGGGCCGCGGCACATCGCCGCCAGCGCCTCGAGCACGGGGAGATACGGCTCGCCCGGTCCGTAGTGCTCGACGCAGCGTCCCTGCGCCACCCGGAGGTCGCGGCGCGCCGCCGCGGCGGCGAGGAACTGGCCGGTGTGCGCCGTCTTGCCGAAACCGGGGTCGCCGCCCAGGAACAGGACCT
>JANNPN010000281.1:0-20978 GCA_031400185.1 Polyangiaceae bacterium | reverse complement strand
GGTGAAGCCGCGGATGTCGAGGAACATGATGGTCACGTAGCGGACCTCGCCCGTCGACTCGACGGGTTTCGTGAGGAGCTGATCGACGACCGCCGGAGACACGTACTGACCGAACATGCCGACGATGCGGTTCCGTTCGGTGACGGTCGCGAGCGACGCGACCAGGCGTCGGCGAATCTGCGTCCCGACGAACCCGCAGACGAGGCCCGCGATCAGGAGCACGCCGGCCTTCGAGAAGATCGACCACACCGATCGCACGTAGGGGTCGGACGTCGAGCTCCAGCCGAAGTAGTAGAGGCCGAGCCCCGCGTACTCGAAAGCGGCCACGCAGCCGGTGAAGATCGAGAGCGCCGCCGTCATGCGCAAGGTCGAGAGGGCGATGAAGAGGAAGTACGCCATCGCGAGCGGCGCGTTGAGCGCGATCTCCGGGCCGACCGCGCCCGCGAGGAGCACCATCATGCAGGTCGGGATCGAGGTCTCGATGAACGCGTTGCCGTAGCGCGGCGCCTCCGGAAGGCGGCGGCGCTTCGCGATCACGATGCCGAGCGCCGTGTGCGCCAGCAGCTCGTACGCGAATGCGGCGCCGTAGAACGCGGCGATCGTCCGCACTGGCACGCTCTGCTCGATCAGGATCGCCCCGGGCATCCAGTCGTGCTTCAAGAGCATCAGAGCGAGCGACACCGTGAAGAGGCTGCCCATCAAGATCGCGAGCGCGCGGACGCGGACGCGCTCGCTCTTCAGGATTTCGAAGTAGAGGTCGTCGTCGACGGCGGGCGTCACATGAAGATGCCGCCGTTCGGGGCGAGCGCCTGGCCGACGAAGAAGCTCGCGTCGTCGGAGGCGAGGAAGACCGCGGTCGCGGCGATCTCGGCAGGGGTGCCGAGACGGCCCGCCGGCGTCTGGGCGATGATCATCTGGCGCATCGTGGGCGTCATCACGTCGAGGAGCGGGGTGTCGATGTAGCCGGGGGCGATCGCGTTCACGCGGATGCCGCGGCCGATCACCTCGCGCGCGACCGACTTCGTGAAGCCGAGGATGCCGGCCTTCGCGGCCGAGTAGTCCGGTGCGCCCATGATGCCGGTGAGCGCCGCGAGGGACGCCATGTTGATGATGCAGCCGCTGCCGTTGAACTCCATGATCTTGAGGGCCTCGCGGGTGCAGTAGAACGTGCCGTCGAGGTGGATCGCGAGGGTCCGGCGCCAGTGGCCGTCCTCCATGGTCTTGGTCGCTTCCAACGAGATGGTGCTGCGGCCGGTCGTCATGACCTCGGTCAGCATCTTCTCGCTGTTCTGCTTCACGTGGTCTTCCATGAACGCGACCCCGGCGTTGTTCACGAGAATGTCGAGGCTCTGGAAGGCGCCCATGTGGGCGGCGAACATCTTGTGCACGGCGCGGCTGTCGGCGACGTCGCACTCGAGCGCGGCAGCCTCGCCGCCGAGGGCCTCCACCTCCTTCACGACCCCTTCCGCGGTCTCGCGCCGGATGTCGTTGATGCCGACGGCGCAGCCCTCGCGCGCGAACGCGAGCGCGATCTCGCGTCCGAGCCCGGACCCGGCGCCGGTGATGAGCGCGACCTTGCTCTTGAGCTTCATGGGCAACCCTCCTGGCCTGGCCGTCGGTTTTCGCGGTCGAGTACCGCAAACGCGCGATTTCTCCTATCGCCTCGAGTGCGAACCTATCGGGTGGAGTGAGCCGCCTCAGAGGCGGTCGATCAGGTGGGTTGAGCTCGGCCGCCTCGGCTTCTGGTGGGATGCTGCCGGTTCCCGCCGGCTGCGTGCTGGTCCGCGCTCGGTTACGAGCGCTGACGCGATATTTCTTTCACTTCCGCTACCCGCCCCGACGATCAGGTGCGCAGGGTTCCCCTGCAATGCGTAGTGCACGAACCTGTATCGGGATGGCGCAAATAAACGGCTCCGCGCGTCTTGCCATGCACACCCGAGATTCGATAGCCGCCGCAGCATGAAATGGATGCTCATCGTGGCGATGGTCGGGATGTCGTGGGCGCCGGCGGAGGCGCAGCTCTGTGGCGATCCGAGCGGCGACGGGCGCGTCACGGTGTCGGACGGCGTCGACGTGCTGCGTGCGAGCGTCGCGCTCTCGAGCGCGTGCACGCTCGCGGTATGCGACGTCGACGGCAACGGCACGGTCTCCGTGACCGACGGGGTGCTCGTGTTGCGAACGGCCGTCGAGCTGCCGACCGACCTCGCGTGCAACCTCGACGCGCGGCAGTCGTGCCTTGCCACGATCCGCGCCGGCAATCTGGCGGCGTCCGCCGACACCTGCGCGGCGGCGGCGGAGGCCGACCCGGACGATGCCACCGTGCAGGCGATGGCGGACGCATCGAGCGCGGTCGTGGCGACGCTCGACGCGCCGGAGCTCGCCGAGGTGCTCTTGGGGCTTGGCATAGCGCGCGAGGGGTCGGCCGCGAACGTCTGCGGCATCCTCGCGCGCCGCCGGGGCTCCTTCCCGCCGAGCTCGCCTCGCACCGGAGACATCGTGGCAGCGCTCCGGAATCGCGGGCTCGAGCTGATCGACCGTGTGCTCGCGGGCGTCGCCGAGGTGCCGACCGACGCGACGTTCCAGTTCTCCTGTCCGTCCCTCGCGGAGGAAGGCATCGTGGTCGAGATCGACTACGGCGACCTGCTCGTGGCGCGGTACGAGCTCGACTTCATCGCGGCCCTCATTCATCTCGCGGCGGCCTACGACGTGGACTTCGATTTCGACGCGGCGGTGAACGGCCACGAGCGGTTCCGCGACGTCTTCGTCGGTAACCCGTCGCTGTTCACGTTCGACGGCGGCGGGGGGGCGGCCGAGCTCGGGCTCGCGCGGAACCGCCTCGACGCGGCGCTCGCGGGCTTCATCGCCGCCGTGGACTTCATCGAAGCCGAAACCGACGACCAATCGAACGACCTCTTCGTCATCAGCCCGGGCGACGCGGCGACGATCGCGCGCGAGCGCGCGGGCGCCGTGCGGCTCCGTACGGCGTTGAACGGTACCGGCCGGTTCGAAGCGTCGATCTTCGACTTGCCGCGCGAGCAGCGCGTGACGCTCGATCGATTCCTCGACGGCAACATCGCGAGCCTCCGGGAGCTCGTGCCCGGGTTCGATCAGGAGGGCGACCTGGATCTCTGCCAGGTCGAAGACCCGACGTTCGGCGACATCTTCCCGGATCTCACGACCGACGCGAACGGCTGCGTCGATCCCCAGAGCCTCGACTTCGTCGGCGGCCGCTTCGGGCCCTTTTTGCCGGCGCGGTGAGTGGAGCGGGAGCCGCGCTCAGCGCGACGGCTCCGGGGCGTGATCGACGAGGCGCCGGACCGCCTCGTTGAGGGATGCGATGGCCTGCAGCTCGGCGGGCGACGTCTCGTCCTCCGCGGTGAAGCGGCGTGCCGCCACCTCGTACACGAGGCGCGCGAAGCGCCATTCGTCGGCACCCGCGCGCACGACGACGTGCTCACGCAGGAAGAGACGCGGGCGTTTCGTCGCACGGACGTCGCAGCGACCTGCGCGGATCTCGAGCGGGCCGCGCCCGGGCGCTTCGACACGCAGCGTGAGATCGTCGATCGCGCCGCGCGAGAAGCGCTTGCCGCGGGATGCCGGGCCTGCGATCGCGCCGATCGCCTCTTGCAGGTCGAACCCGAGATCGTGCGGCTCCCGAGCCGTCCCGAGATCGAGCACGACCTCGACGCCGCTCGCCTCGATGCCCTGCAGGAACCCGATGCTGAACGCGCCCATGCGGACGGGCACCGTCGACACCGCGCGGGCGCTGACACGCAACCGGGCGCCGTCGCGTCCGGCGCGGCTGAAGCGCACGCCTTGCGCCGCCCAGCCGTGGACCGGCGCCAACGCGGGTCGCGGCTCCTGCGACGGATCGCGGCGCACGAAGGCGACGCAGACGCCGACGATCGCGGCCCCGAGCGCGAGGAGAACCAGCGCGCGCATGCGCTGTCGCAATGGTCCGGTCATCGCGCCGGCCTCTAGCACGGGCCGTCGACCGTCGCGCCATCCGATGGTAGACCGACCGCCGTGCCGACCCCACATCGACCCGACCTCGTCCACGTCGTGAGCCACGGGCCCCACTGCCTCGACGGGGTGACGTCGGCGGTCGCGGTCGCGCGCTTCCACGCCGGGATTCCGGTGGAGACGCGCTTCGCGAACAATCCGGAGATCGACGAGACGTTGCAGGCGGTGCCGCTGCCGCCGGCCGGCGCGTCGCAGGAGCTCTGGATCACCGACATCAGTTGGCGTGACGCCGCGACCGACGCCCATCTGCGGACACTCGCGGCCGCCGGAACGCGCATCCGCTGGATCGACCACCACCGCACCGCAATCGAGCGCCTGAAGCGCGGCGCGCTCGACGTGCCGCTCGCGACGATGGTCGTCGAGGACACGTACGCCGCCTCCCGGCTGGTCTACGAGCACCTGAAGGCGCGGCTCGCCGCCGAGGGCGGCACCCCGGGCGGCGGTGCCGACCATGCGGCCGGCTTCCTCGCGCTCGAGAAGCTCGTGGCGCTCGCCGACGACAACGACCGCTGGATCCACGCGCTCGCGGGCTCGCGCGAGCTGGCCCTCACCGTCGGCGCGATGCGCGACGCGACGGCGTACCACGAGCTGCTCGCCGTCGACGCCGCCGTCGCCTACACGCCGGCGATGCGCGAGGCCGAGGCGCGGGTCACGGCGGAGGTCGCGGCGACGCACGCGCTCGCCGAGAAGACGCGGCGCGAGCGCCGGGTCGGCGACGTCACCGTGCTCGCCGCCTGGTGCGCCGGCTATCCGAGCGAGATCGGCGACAAGTGGGGGAAGGCGACTCATGACGCAGTCGTCGCGCTCTACGACACGAAGAGCGCGGGGGTGAGCTTCCGGCGCTCGCCGGCATCGGAGGTCGACCTGTCGCGCGTCGCCGAGACGTTCGGCGGCGGCGGCCACGCCGCGGCCGCGGGCTGCAAGATCCCCGGCATGGGGGAGCGCGACGCCGACGCGCTTGCGGACCTCGTCGCCGGCGCGGTCGCGAACGTCACACGGACGTCGTGAGCCCGTGCGCATGAGCGCGACCCGCGACCTCGGCTGGCTCCGCAAGCGGTACGGCAAGTTTCCCCTCGTCGACGCGACGCTCACCGACGGCGACTTGGCGCCCGTCCGCGGCGCCGGACGACGGAGCGAGGTTGCGATGGCGATTCGCCGTCCGACCGGCGGCATCCTGCTCCAGACGAAGGCCTTCTATCCCGCTGGCACGTTTCGGTTGCCGACCGGCGGCATCAAGGAGGGCGAGGACGTCGAGCACGCGCTGCTCCGCGAGGTCCACGAGGAGAGCAACCTCGACGTCGAGATCGAGCGTCTGGTCGCGGTGATCGACCACGCCGTGCTCGGCGGCAAGACGCCGTTCCGCTCGTACATGTTCCTGCTGCGCGAGACCGGCGGTACGCTCAAGGTGAACGACCCCGACGAGCAGATCAGCGGCTGGGACGAGCGCGACGTCGTCGGGCTCGCGCGGGCGGCGCGCGATCTCCGCGGTCTCGACGGGACGTGGCGGCGGTGGGGTCGGTTCCGCGCGGTGGCGCTGGAGGTGCTACTGGACGCAGTCCGGTGACGCGTCGATCCGGCACGGCGAAGAGCGCGCGGGCGCTCTATGCCTGGGCCCTCTACGATCTCGCCAACACGACCTTTTCGCTGAACGTCGTCTCGCGGTACCTGCCGTTGCTCGTCGTCGAGGACCTCGGCGGCCGCGATCTCGACGTGAGCCTCGCCTACAGCGCCGCCATGGTCATGGTGGCGCTCACGGCGCCGCTCCTCGGCGCGCTCTCCGATCGTTCCGGACGACGGCTGCCGTTCCTCGCGGTCGCGACCTTCGCGTGCATCGTCGCGACCGCGGCCATGGGGCTCGGCTCGCCGATGGCGCTCGTGCTCGGACTCTTCGCGGTCGCGGCGTACTTCTACAACGCGGCGCTCGTTTTCTACGACGCGCTCCTCGCCAACGTGTCGGACGAGGAGACGCGCGGTCGCGCGTCGGCGCTCGGCGTCGGCCTCGGGTACGGCGGCACGATCATCAGCCTCTACAGCGTGGCGCCGATCGCCGAGCAGTTCGGCAAGTGGGCGGCGTTCCCGGCGACGGCGGCGCTCTTCTGCGTGTTCGCGCTGCCGTGCTTCCTCTTCGTTCCCGACACCGGCCGGGGTGCGCTCTGGCGCCGCGGTCTCGCGGCGGAGACCTCCACGCGCGTCGCCGCGACCGTGCGGAAGCTGCGGCACATCCCGGGACTCGGACGGTTCCTCGGCGCGCACTTCCTCTACACCGACGCGGTCAACACGGTGGTGCTCTTCATGGCCGTGTACATGACCAGGGTCGGCGGGTTCACGAGCGCCGAGGTGACGCACCTGCTCGCGCTCTCGACGGTCTTCGCGATCGTCGGCGCGTTCGGCTCCGGCCCGTTGATCGACCGGCTCGGGGCCAAGCGCGCGCTCTACGTGGCACTCACGGTCTGGGTGGCGGCGCTCGGCCTCGCGTGCGGTGCGCCCGGGAAGGGCGCGCTCTGGCTCGTCGGGCCGCTGACCGGCACCGCCCTCGGCGCGCTCTGGTCGGCCGACCGCGTCGTCATGTTCCGCCTCTCGCCGCCCGCCGCGCTCGGCGAGTTCTACGGTCTCTACGGCATGGTCGGCCGCTTCGCCGCGATCACCGGGCCGCTCGTCTGGGGCGCCATCGTTTACGCGCTCGAGGACACGGGCGCGTTCGCGTACCGCGCGGCGATCGCGTCGTTGCTCGTGATGCTGCTCGCGGGGATGTGGGTGCTGCGGCGCGTGCCGGCGGTGTAGTTTGGTTTACAAGGGGGATCTCTCCCCCTTCGCGAGAGCGGCAAAGCCGCACTCGCTCATCCCCCGGCTCGCTACGCTCGGCCGCGCGCTGCGCGCGCGGGTCGGGGCTGGGTCAGGCTCCCGATGCGAGGCCGGCCTGCGCGACGAGCGGCGCCAGATCGGGTCGGAGGCGGAGCGCCTCGGCGGCCTGCACGCGCGCCTCGTCGCGCCGGCCGGCCTCGGCGAGCGACACCGCGAGGTTGAAGTGCACCTCGGCGGACGCGGGCTTCAATGCGAGCGCGCGGCGATGCTGCTCGACGGCGTCGGCGGCCTTCCCCTGGCGGAGCAGCAGGTTCCCGAGGTTGCTGTACGGCTCGGCGTAGTCGGGCGCGAGTCGGGTCGCTTCGCGGTAGCTCGCGATCGCTTGCTCGAAGGCGCCGCGCTGCATGAGTGCGACCCCGAGGTTGTTGTGGGCCTCGGCGTAGCTCGGCCGGAGACGCAGCGCTTCCACGTAGTGCGGCTCGGCGTCGGCAAAGCGCTTCTGGTCGGCGAGCGCGGCGCCCCAGTTGTTGTGCGCCTCCGCGGAGTCGGGCTTGAGGCGGAGCGCGGCGGCGTACGCGGCCTCCGCCTCGGGAAACGCGCCCCGGCTCGCGAGCGCGTGTCCCAGGTGGACGTGCGCCTCGGCGAGGCCGGGGTCGACGGCGAGCGCGGTGCGCGCCGCCGCCGCGGCGTCATCGACGCGGCGCTCCGCCATGTACGCCTGCGCGAGGTTGCTCCAGGCCCGCGCGTTCCGCGGCCGCTTGGCGGTGACGTCGGTCCACATCGCGACGTTCGTCCGGTAGTCGTGGTTGCGCGCGATCGTGAGCGCGACGAGCGCCGTCACGACCACCGCCGTCGCGCCGCCGGCGACCCGGCGTGCGCTCGCCGCCGGCCACCCCGCGCGCGCGATCAGCGCCGCGACGCCGAGCACGAGGAGGGCGACGAGCGGCGCGAGCGGCAGGTACATGCGGTGCTCGAACGCGAGGTCGCGGATCGGCACGACGCTCGAGCTCGGGAGGAGCAGCAACAGGAACGCGAGCACGAGGAAACGGATCCAGAGTCGATCGCGGAACGCGACCAGCACCCCTCCAATGCCGGCCGTGAGCACGAGCAGCGGCAGCGCCACCTCGAGCCCGCGTTCGGCGGGCGGCCACGCGTAGTCGAGCACGAGCCCGTACGGAGCGACCACGAGGAAGAGGTAGCGGAGGATCACCCCCGGCTGGCTCCGCGCGAACTCGGCGAGCGTCACGTCGCGCATCGCGAACCCTGCCGTCGCAACCGACTCGTGCTCCTGGCCGACCAGCACCACGAGCAGGATCCCCCAGGTCGCGAAGAGGCCGGCGTAGAGCGCCCGGCGCTTCCGCCAGGCGTCGGCGATGCTGTCGGTGCGGAACGTCCGATCGTAGAGCAGCACGAGGATCGGCGCGGTCACCATGACCGGCTTGCAGAGCATCCCGAGCGCGCACGCCGCGACCGCCGCGGCCGACCACGCGCCCGAGCGTTCCGCGTCCGCGCCGCGCACCACGCAGTAGAGCGTCGCGAGATAGCAGAGTCCCATCAGCGACTCCGCACGCTGCACGACGTAGGTGACGCTCTCCGTCTGCAGCGGGTGCACGGCCCAGACGAGCGCGATCGCGAGGGCCGCGCCGTCCGTGCGCCGGAGCGTGCGCGCCGCGATGCCGTACAGCAGCAGGCTCGCGGCCAGATGGATCGCGAGATTCACGACGTGGTAGCCGACGACGGCGGCGCCGCCGAGCGCCCAGTTGAGCGCGAACGAGAGCTGCACGAGCGGGCGCGTCGAGCCCGCGACCGTGCGCCACGAGAGCGCGTGCAGCTCGGGGCTCTCGAGGATGCCGGTGTCGTCGAAGACGAACGGCACGGTGAAGGTGTTGGCGTAGGCGACGACGACCGCCACCGTGACGAGCAGCGGCGGCCAGAGCACCGGCCGCGGCTGCGCCGTCGGCGCCGGCTGTCTCGTGGGCGCGGCCGGACGGCGGGCGGGCGAGCGACGCGGCATCGTCGCGAAGGTGGACGAATCGGTGGCGATTTTCCAGCGCGGTCGCCCCGACTCGCACGCGCTGCGACCTCGACGCCTCCGCCACCCAGACGGTCGTCGGCGCGGGTCCGGCGCGCGCGCCCGTCCGCTCGTCGGTGCGCAGCTTCTACAAACCGGCGTCGGGGGAGGCGCGCGTGCCGGTTCGCGCGTGAGGACCGGCGCGGTCGCCACCGACGGCACCGTGCTTGCACTGCGCGAAGACGAGATGCCCCGGAGCGCCAACGCCGTCGCGGTGAAAGTCGCGAACGCGGTCGTCGCCGAGTCGCTGGCGGCGGCACGCGAGGCGGGACTGCGCTACGTGAGCGACGCCGCCGCCGGCATCCGGCGCGAGCGCACCCCGCTCGGCTTCCGCTACCGCGGCGCCGACGGCAAGCTCGTCCGCGACCGCGAGCAGCTCCGCCGCATTCGGAACCTCGTGATCCCGCCCGCGTGGGAGGAGGTGTGGATCTGTCCGGTGCCGACGGGGCACATCCAAGCGACGGCGCGCGACGCGCGCGGCCGGAAGCAGTACCGCTACCATCCGCGCTGGCGGGAGAACCGCGACGAGGCCAAGTACGGCCGTTTGCGCGCGTTCGGCGCGACGCTGCCGCGCATCCGCGCGCGCACGCGCCGCGACCTGGCGCTTCCCGGGATGCCGCGCGCGAAGGTGCTCGCCGCCGTCGTGCGTCTCCTCGCGACGACCCTCATCCGCATCGGCAACGAGAGCTATGCGCGCGACAACGGCTCATTCGGGCTCACTACGCTGCGCACCCGTCACGCCGAGGTCGCGGGTGCGCGCATCCGGTTCCGCTTCCGCGGGAAGTCGAAGAAGGAGCACCTCATCAGCATCGACGACCACCGCCTCGCGCGCGTCGTGCAGCATTGTCAGGAGTTGCCGGGGCAAACGCTCTTCCAGTACCTCGACGACCACGGCCGCGCGCAGACGATCGATTCCGCCGACGTCAACGCGTACTTGAAGGCGATCACCGGCGAGTCGTTCACCGCCAAGGATTTCCGCACCTGGGCCGGCACGCTCGCGATGGCGAAGGCACTCGCGAGGCTCGAGCCGCCGGCCACCGACGCGGCCGCAAGGCGCGCCCTCGTCGCCGCGATCACCGAGGTCGCCGCCCGGCTCGGCAACACGCCGGCGGTCTGCCGCCGCTGCTACGTCCACCCGCGCGTGCTCGACGACTACCGCGACGGCACGCTCGCGGCGGTCGCCCGGCGCCGTGTGCGTTCCGGGGCCGGATTCAAGACCGACGAGACGATGCTGCTCGCGTTACTGCGGCGGCATTGATCGCTCGAGACCGCGCAGGAATGCCCGCGGACGTGGCATCGGTCGTCGCTTGGCAACACCCACGCCACGTACCGCGGAGACGCCGGTCGGCGGTCTCATGACGCGTCGAGGACGGTCGCTGCCACCAGCGCCGGATCCTCCATCGGCATGAAATGCGTCCGATCCGGGCGCTGCACGTCGCGCGCGTTCTGGAACCGCGCCGCCAGCTCCGGCCATGTCGGCGAGTAGCGGAAGTCCATGAGGTCGGCGGGGGTGCGCGGCTCCATCGCGCGGAGCAGCGTCACGGGCGCTCCGACGGCCCGGGCATAGTCGTGGATGGCGGGGTTGCCGAGCACGCCGCTGTAGACCGCACCCTCCATCTCCGGGGCGCACGCGAGCTCGAAGCCGGGCGGGTCGGTGCACGGGAGCAGGCCCCACGTGCAGTAGTCGCGGAGCGCCGCGGGCGTGAAGCTCGCGTACGACGGCCGATCGCGGAGGCGCTCGATCATCTCGTCGATCGACCCGAAGAAGCGTTTGCGCTTGGCGGCCGGTTGCGCGTTGCCGGCCACCTCGATCCAGGCGCCGTCGCCCTCGGTGCCGCGCGGCGCGTAGTTTTCCGGCGCGAGGATCGTTGGGTCGATCAGGACGAGTCGGCGAAAGCGCGGGCCTTCGAGGGCGGCTGCCTCCACCATCGCGTGGCCGCCGGCCGAGTGGCCGACGCCGACGACGTCGTGCAGGTCGAGCCGTCGCACGACCTCGGCGACGTCGCGGCCGAACTCGCGCCAGCGGATGCGCGTAACCTTGTCGCTGCGGCCGTGGCCGCGCTGGTCGAGCGCGATGATCCGCCGCTCGCCGAGGTGCGCGATCACTTGATCCCAGCAGCGCGCGTGGAAGCCGGTCGCGTGCATCATCAGGATCGGGTCGCCGGGCGCGCCGCGGCCCCATTCGAAGTACGTGAGGGAGACGCCGTTGACGGTGACGGAGGCCTCGATCGGAGCGCGCACGGGCCGCGACCATGGGGAAAGTGCCGACGTCATGCAAGCCTCGGGGCAACGGCTGCATCGGGACAGCGGCTGCGTTTCGATCTATAAGCGCCGCCCGATGACGGATCCCGCGATCGTTTCCCATCCACGCCCCGGCCTCACCCACGACAACCGCTTTTTCTGGGACGGCCTCGCCGAGCGGACGCTGCTGATCCAGCGCTGCGCCGGCTGCAAGCGCCTGCAGCATCCGCCGGCGCCGATGTGTCCCGCGTGTCACGGGTTCGACATGGACGCGATCGCGGCGTCGGGGCGGGGCGTCATCCACAGCTTCGTGGTGGCGCATCACCCGCCGGTGCCGCCGTTCGCGTACCCGAACGTGATCGTGCTGGTGGATCTGGAGGAGGGCACGCGGCTCGTGTCGCGGCTCGTGGGCGTCGAACCCGACGACGTCCGGATCGGCATGGCGGTCGCGGTCGACTTCGAGACCGTCGACGCCGACCTCGTGCTGCACGTCTTCCGGCCGGTGGCGTCGTCGTGACGGCGGCCGCGCGGCGAAAGGCGCTGTTCGCGGGGACGACCGCCATCGCGGGCATCGGCGCCACCGAGTTCTCGAAGGACTCGGGACGGAGCGAGCTCCGCCTCGCGTGCGAGGCGGTGATGGCGGCGCTCGCCGACGCCGGCCTCACGCCCGCCGACGTCGACGGCATTTCGACGTTCATGATGGACAACAACCCGGAGATCGAGGTCGCGCGCGCGATCGGCGCGGGACCGTTGCGGTTCTTCTCGCGGATCCACTACGGCGGCGGCGCGGCCTGCGCGGTGGTGATGCAGGCGGCGCTCGCGGTGGCGAGCGGGGCCGCCGACGTCGTCGTCTGCTACCGCGCCATGAACGAGCGCTCGCAGCAGCGCTTCGGGATCGGCACGACGCCGACGGCGCGGGTCGCGACGACCGAGACGGCGCACTTCGGCTGGTACGCGCCCTTCGGGCTCCTCACGCCCGCGTCGTGGGTGGCGATGCAGGGCCAGCGCTACCTCCACGACTATGGTGCTACGACCGCGGACTTCGGCCGCGTCGCGGTCGCATGCCGCCGCCATGCGGCGACCAATCCGAAGGCATGGTTCTACGAGAAGCCGATCACGCTCGCCGATCACCAGGCGTCCCGTTGGATCGTGCGGCCGCTCCGCCTGCTCGATTGTTGCCAGGAAAGCGACGGCGCGGTCGCGATCGTCGTGACCACGCTCGAGCGGGCCCGTGATCTGAAGCAACCGCCGGCCGTGATCCGCGCCGCCGCCCAGGGCGCGTCACGCGATCAGCAGATGATGACGAGCTACTACCGTGACGCGATCGGTGACCTGCCGGAGATGGCGGACGTCGCGCGCGAGCTGTACGCGCAATCGGGGCTCGGCCCGAAGGACTTCCAGACCGCCGTCATCTACGACCACTTCACGCCGTTCGTGCTGGCGCAGCTCGAGGCCTTCGGCTTCTGCGGCCGCGGCGAGGCGAAGGACTTCATCCGTGACGGTGCGATCGAGCTCGGCGGACGGCTCCCGATCAACACCCACGGCGGCCAGCTCGGGGAGGCGTACATCCACGGCATGAACGGGGTCGCGGAAGGCGTGCGGCAGGTGCGCGGGACGGCGGTCAACCAGGTCGGCGGGGTCGAGCACGTGCTCGTGACGGCCGGGACGGGTGTGCCGACGAGCGCGATCGTAGTTGGCACCGCGTGACCGTGGGCACGGCCTGCAGATTCACGTTGGCCGGAACGCGGTCGGGCCATAGTCGCCGCCATGCGGTCGACCTCGACTGCGCCCGGATCCGCAACGTTGGCATGATTTACATCACCGACGACGTGTACTCGCCGAACCCGTGGGACGCCCTCGCGTCCTATTTCACGACGGAATCGGCCGACCTCTTGCGCGTTCCCTGAGCGCCGGGCAGCCTGGGCGCTTCATGACGCGTCCGCTCGCCGACGCGGGCATGCCGCCACTCGACGCGCTTCGCGGGGTGGTCGACAAGCTCCGCGCCTTTCCGCCGCTCGTACGGCATCGCGGGCAGGAGTACGCCCGAAGCGGCCGCGTCGGGCGACTGATCTTCGCGGACGATGCGGTCCGCGCCAAGGTGCACGGTACGAAGATCTACGACGCGTCCTGGGCCTGGCACCTGCTCGACACGACGACGCCCGCGTGCTCGTGCCCGGTCGGACCGTACTGCAAGCACAGCTACGCGCTCGCCTGCTGTCTGCTGGCGGCCGCGCACGCCGAGCACGGCTTCGTCGACGCGCGGCTCGAGCGCTTTCTTCCGGAAGGGCTCATGCGCACCGCGGGCGGGGCGGTCGTGCCGATCGCCTCGGGCGGCGCGGCCGTCGAGCGCCGGCGCGAGCCTGGACGATCGGCGGCGCAACCGCCGCGTCCGGCGGCGCCGCCGGCCTCCGCGCTCGAGCGCCTGCGGACGGCACCGGTCGGCTGGCAGCGCGAGCACGCGCTCGAGCGCCTGCTCGCCGGGGGTTCGGCGCGCGGGCTCAGCGGCTACCTGCCGCCGTTCCCGGAGATCCTCGCCGAGCCCGATGCCGACCTCATGTGCTGGCGGCTCGCGCAGGAGATCCAGGCGCGCGCCGACGGGTGGTTGCCGCGCGAGCTCGGACCCTTTCGCGATCGGTCCGACCTCGCCGCGCGCCACGCGGAGCATGCCCGCTCCCTGCTCCTCGAGGAGCTCGCGTCGTGGGCCCGGCGGAAGCACGCTGTCACCCCGCGAAGCCTGCGGCTGCTCTTCGGGCTCGCGGAGCGGCCGAGCGGCGGGGCCGCGGTGCTCGTCGAAGCCCGGGTCACCAGCACGCAGGTCTCGGACGAGCCACGCACCATGATGCAGCTCGTGCAACTCCGGACGCAGGCGCATCGCACACCCGGCTTTCTCCCGAGCGATCAGGCCGCGGCGCTCGACTGGCTCTGCGACCACAACATCGGCGGCCGGAACGACTACTACGACGGGCAGAACGGCATGGCCCCGGCGCTGCTGACGCGCCTTCTCGAGCGGGTGACGACGATGCCGTTCGTCCTCTGGCGCGACGACCTGCCGCCCGCGCTCGCGGCGCGCGCCGGGGTCCGGGCGGGCGATCCGGTGCAGCTCGGCGCCGATCTCGTACGCCTCGTGCCGATGTGCGTGACCCGCGACGACGAGGTCTGGGTCGAGCTGCGCTTCCTCTGGCCGGACGGGCGCGAGCGCCGCCTCGACGACGCGATCTACCTCCGCGATCCCGGTGGCTGGTCGCCGTCGGGGCGCGTGAGCCTCGTGTTGTCCGACGGCACGTTCTTCGTGATCGGCGAGGAGCCGCCCGAGTCGGTGCTCGAGCTCTTCACCGCGGCGCGCGGCTTGCCGCTGCCGGCCGAGTCGCGCGCCGAGACGCTGGCACTCTTGTGCACGAGCTTCCCGCACCTCGAGACGGCGCTCGTCACGCACACGCGGACGCATCGGGCGATGCCGATCGTCGCGCTCGATCTCCGGCCCGACGATTGGCTGCAGCTGCGCGTCTTCGCGCGGGCGCACGGCGACGACGGCATGGCCTTCGAGTACCTGCCCGAGGAGCGGTGGTCGCGAGTCGCGCCGCGCGCGTTGCCGAGCAACGACGGCGCCGCCGCGTCGAGCGGGGCGGCGTATGCCGGTCTCGCAGCGTTCTCGCCCGACGCTGCGGGCACCAGCGATGCGGACGCCGCGGCCGCGCCGCCGGCGTCGAGCGCAGCGGCGCCGATCGACGTGTGGCTCGACGTGCCGCACCCGGACGACGTCACCCCGATCGTCTCCTGGCTCGAGCAGACCGACGCCGCGCGGGGGTCGCGACGCGGACCGGGCGGCGCGGAGGCGCCCGACGACGGTCGCGAGGACGGCTGGTGGATCTTCTGTGGACGGCGTCGCATGGAGACGTTCGCCGAGGCCTGGGAGGCGCGCCCGCCCGGTGTCCTGTGGTACGGCTCCGAGCGTGCCCGCCGCCTCCTCGCTGGAAGCCAGCGGATCACGCCGCGTCTCCGCATCGAGTCGAGCGGCGTCGACTGGTTCAAGGTGTCGGCCGCCTGGGAAGCCGAGGGTCGGGAGCTCTCCGGCGCCGACCTCGCGAAGCTCCGCGCCGCGACGACCCGCTTCGTGAAGCTCGACTCGGGCTGGGTGCGCCGCGACGTCACCGAGAGCTTCGACTCGATGAGCGCTCTCCTCGCCGATCTCGGCGTCGAGCTCGGCGAGGAGCCGCAGCAGGTGACCGTGTGGCAGCTCGCCGGCGCGGACCCGGAGTCCCTCGCGACCCTGGAGCGGCTCGGGACCGATCCCGAGACGATCGCGGCGGCGCGGATGCTCCGTGAACGGGTGGAGACGTTCTCTGGTCTCCCGACGGTCGCGCCCCCGCCCGAGTTCACCGGCGAGCTTCGGCCCTATCAGCACGCCGGTCTCGACTTCCTCGCGCACGCGTCCTCGCTCGGCGTCGGCACGATCCTCGCCGACGACATGGGGCTCGGAAAGACCGTGCAGGCGCTCGCGTGGCTCGCATACCTGCGCCGGCTCGACCCGGCGGGCGGACCGAGCCTCGTCGTCTGTCCGGCGTCGGTCGTGCACAACTGGGCGCGCGAAGCGGAGCGATTCGCGCCGTCGCTCCGCGTGCTGCTGCTGACGAGCGGCGAGGGCCGCCACGCGGCGTGGAGCGAGATCGAAACCGCGGACCTCGTCGTGACCAACTACGCGCTCCTCCGCCGCGACGCCGAGCGGTGGCGCAACGTGAAGCTCCGTACGGCGATCCTCGACGAGGCGCAGAACATCAAGAACCCGAACGCCGCCGTGACACGCGCCGCGCTCGGGCTCGGCGCGCAGCATCGCCTTGCGCTCACCGGGACGCCGCTCGAGAACCGCGCGCTCGACCTCTGGAGCATCTCGTCGTTCGTGAACCCGGGCTACCTCGGTACGCGCGCCGCGTTCAGCGAGCGCTACGATGGTCCCGAGGCCCCGCCGCACGCGCGCGCCCTCTTGAGTGCCAAGCTCCGTCCGATCCTGCTCCGCCGCACGAAGCGCGCCGTGGCCCCCGACCTGCCGCCACGGATCGAAGAGCGCCGCGACTGCGAGCTCACCAAGGGCCAGCGCCAGCTGTATCTCGCCGAGCTCCGCCGGAGCCGCGCGCTCGTCGAGGCGCTCGCAGCCGCACCCGGCGGGGTCGAGCGCAACAAGATCACGGTCCTCGCCGCGCTCACGCGTCTTCGTCAAATCTGCTGCCACCCGGCGCTCGCCGGCGGCGATCCGGGGCTCGGCTCCGGCAAGGTCGACGCGCTGATCGAGATCGTCGAGCCGTTGCTCGCCGAAGGCCACAAGGTGCTGGTGTTCTCGCAGTTCGTGAGCCTCTTGAAGCTGCTCCAGCCGGTGCTCACCGCGCACGGCGTCCGCCAGCATTTCCTGAGCGGGCAGACGCAGAAGCGCGAGCAGGTCGTTGCCGACTTTCAGAACGACCCCGAGCCGTGCGTCTTCCTCGTCTCGCTGAAGGCCGGCGGCACGGGTTTGAACCTGACCGCCGCGAGCTACGTCGTGCTCTTCGACCCCTGGTGGAACCCGGCGGTCGAAGCGCAGGCGATCGATCGGTCGCACCGGATCGGCCAGGATCGGACGGTGATCGCCTACCGGCTCCTGACGCGCGGTACGATCGAGGAGAAGATCTGGGAGCTGCAGCAACGCAAGGCCACCCTCTCGCGTGAGCTGCTCGGCGAGGACGGGTTCGCCCGCACCCTCGACCGCGATTCCCTGCAATATCTGCTGGACGAGTAGCCGCCCCTCCGGCGTCTGCGCGCCGCCCCGGGAAAACAATTGACGGGGCGCGGGGGACTTTGGCAGGGTGCTGTTCGGGTCGGCATGCCGGACCGATCGCTCACCTCGTCAGTCGAAATGGAGATCCCGATGCGAACCCCCCGACTCGTCGCTCTCGCCGCGCTCGCGGCCGTGCTCGCTTGGACGGCGGCTGCGGACGCCGCCTCGTCCGCCGCGCTGAAGTGCCAGGCCACGAAGCTGAAGGCCGCCGGCAAGGCATGCGACTGCCGGCACGGCACGGCGGCGAAGGCGCTCACGAGCAGCACGACGCCCGACTTCACGAAGTGCGCCGACAAGCTCTCGGCGGCGTTCGCGAAGGCGGAGGCGAAGGGCGGATGTCCCGCGACCGGCGAGGGAACGACCGTCGGCGGTCGGCTGACCGCGCTCGTGGCCGACCTCGGAACCGCGCTCCAGGCGAGCGGCGCCACGGGCGACGCCGCCAAGTGCGTTGCCGCGAAGCTCAAAGCCGCGGGAAAGAAGTGCGCGTGCGCCCACAAGATCCAGGCGACCGCGACCCAGAAGGGGACGACGCCCGACTTCGCGAGCTGCGATGCGAAGCTCGATGTGGCGTACGCGAAGGCCGAGGCGAAGAGCGGTTGTCCGACCGTCGGCGACGCCGAGACCGTCTGTGATGCGGTCCAGGCGTCCTTCGGCGAGGTCGAAGCCGACATCGCCGATCGCGACACGACGACCTATGCCGGCCTCGGCCCGTACGGGTCGGGCCTCACCACGCTGACCCTCGTCGACTCCACCCGCGCCACGTCGGCGAACGGCAGCTTTCCCGGCGCGCCCGACCGCACGCTCGTCACCGACGTCTGGTATCCGGTCGCGTCGACGGGGGTCGATCAGCAGCAAGTCGACGCGCCGATCATCCCGACCGGCGGCGCGTTCCCGCTGATCGTCCGCGCGCACGGCTTCTCGGCGTTCCGCAACGATTCGCGCTACCTCATGCGGCAGCTCGCGAGCTGGGGCTACGTCGTCGTCGCGCCCGATTTCCCGCTCTCGAATTTCAACGCGCCCGGCGGTCCGACGATCGCCGACATCGGCAATCAGGCGGGCGACCTGAGCTTCCTGATCGACACGTATCTGGCGGCGAACGCGAATCCGGCGAGCCCGTTCTTCGGGCGCATCGATCCGACCCGGATCGGCGCGATCGGCCATTCGCTCGGCGGCGCGACCGTGCTGCTCGCGACGTACCACACGACGCTCCGCGACCCGCGGATCACCGCGACCGTCGCGCTGTCGCCGCTCGGCTGCGTCTTCCTCGACAACTTCTTCGACGGCTCCACCGTCCCGCTCATGATTCAAGGCGGGACGTCGGACCTCATCACCCAGTACGACAGCAACACCCTCATGCCGTACGGCCTCAGCAACGCACCGAAGTACCTCCTCACGTTCGACGGCGGCACCCACCTCGGCTTCAACGACCGTCTCGGCTATGCGCCGACCCAGCACGGCGACGACGCGATCGGGTGCGCGATCTTCGTAGGTCCGGGCGATCCGCGTCCGGTCACGTTCGAGGCCGACCTGCCGCCCGACTTCCTCGGCGGCCCCGCGGCCGGCATCGATCCGTCGGGGTCGAGCTGTCAGCCGCTCTGTCCGTATCCGGGCCCGAGCTTCATGCTGCAGGCGCGCCAGACTCTGCTCGCGAAGGCCGCGTCGGTCGCGTTCTTCGACGCGAAGCTGCGCGCGAGCGTGTCCGGCGATCGGATGATCACCGGGCGGCTCGACACGGACAACACGGATCTGACGCTGTCGTTCGAGTAGTCCGGTCGCGGGTCGCCCGATCCCGCTGCGAGGTTTCGTTACGAAGCGGAAGCTTTTCTTCGGCTCGGTTTCGGGCGGCGAGCGCTCGCATTCCGCTTCGGTGATGACATCCGTAGCGCGGCGAGCACTTGCTCCAAGATCGGTGCGGATTTCGGATCCGTGGCCGCTGCGACGGCCAAGGTGCTCTCGAAGGCGGTTGCGAGGAGCTTCAGGACGTCGCGTCGCGGGACGTCCTTGCGGTCGGCCCACTCGAGCGTGACGCCTTCCGAAAAGCCGACCCAGCCGCGGATGACGAGGCGGAGCAGGGGCCGGCCGTCGGCGAGGCCGATGCTGCGGAGCACTTGATCCACCATGGCGCGGCGCGTGCCTTCGACGATCGCGCTCGCTTCGGGGTCGGTGCCGACCCCGCTCCGTAGGAGATGTCCGTAGGCCGCGGAATTCTTCTCCACGTAGGTCAGGAAGGAATCGATGCTCTCGCGCAGCTGTGCGGACGGCGCGAGCTCGGGACGGACGGCTGTCAGCCGCTGCACGTGCTCGGCGCCGAGGCGGACGACCTCCACGTAGAAATGTCGTTTGCTCGGGAAGTAGTGATAGAGGAGGCCCTTCGAGATGCCGGCCGCGGCCGCGATCTCGTCGATCGAGATCGCGTCGTAGGGGCGGGCGTTGAAGAGTCGGCGGCCGAGGTCGAGCAGCTGGCTGCGCCGCTCGTCGACGGTCAGCCGCGCGCGAGGTCGCGACCGCATGGCGCGCGGACAGTAGCGGAGTATTGACTATCGTTCAATGGTGTGGCTTTAGCGTCTTGAGAAGTCGAACGTGCGCGCCTCGGAGGATGTCGCGCACATTGACATCACGAGAAGCGCGTCGGTATGGTCCCCGCGCCCCCACGGGGATTCACACGCGTCACAGCACCGTACATCAGCCGCCACTATCGCACTGCGGGCTCGAAAGGGGTCGTCCGATGTTCAAGCTCACGCCGGTTCGCATCGCCGCCGTTCTGTCGCTCACCTGCGGTCTCGCGCTCGGATCCGCCGGCATCGCGCCCGCCGAGGTGCAACCCGGCGACCTCATCACCAAGGCCAACCAGGACAAGATCAAGGGTCTCGTCGCCGACGGCGTGCAGTGGTGCGTGAACCGCGGGATGGAGATGAAGATCGTCCCTACCCAGAAGATTCCGCTCCCGAAGCTCTACCAGGAGGCGACCGAGAAGTACGCGGCGCAGGTGAAGCTGAAGGAGGATCAGACCCTCGATGGATACGTCGCGGGCCGGCCCTTTCCGCAGGTCGACATGAACGACCCGATGGCGGCGACCAAGCTCATGTACAACTTCGAGCGGACGCACTACTTCACCGACGACCTGGCGCTCCACCTGTTCGACGCCGACACCGGTCAGCTGCAAGTCGATCAAGAAGGGAACCAGCGCTACACCGTCGAGCGCCACTTCGTGCTCGATTGGCTCCGCGCGCTCCAGTTCACTGGCCGGCTCCACATCGACCCGAAACCCGAAATCCAACCCAACAAGGACGGCGCCTTCCGCAAAGCAGGCTTGTATCCCGTCATCGAGCCCTTCGACCTGAAGGGCATCGGTGGTCTCAACTACCGCTACCTCGATCCGCTGCGGCAGGACGACCTGTGGCTGTACCTGCCGAGTCTTCGTCGCGTGCGGCGCCTCTCGAGCGCGCAGCGTTCCGAGGCGCTCTTCGGCCAGGACATCGACGTCGACAGCTACGGCGGCTACGCCGGGCAGATCCCCTGGTTCACGTGGAAGTTCCTCGGCAAGAAGCCGATGCTCGCGTCCCTCCACGGCGAGAACATGCCGCCGGTGCCCTGCAAGACCGACGGCGGCATGACGTTCTGCGAGGCATGGGAAATGCGGGACGAGGTCTTGGTGGTCGAGGGCACGCCGAAGGCCGAGGCCTACGCGTTCTCGAAGCGCGTCATCTACATCGACCACGAGAGCTTCTTCATCGTCTACACCGACCTCTACGACCGCGGCGGCGAGCTCTGGAAGACGGTCATGCAGAGCATCCGGACGTCGACGAAGCCGAACCCGAAGGTCGCGTTCAGCTACCCGGAAGAGCGCATGTTCATCTACGCCTTCACGGTCGTCGACATGCAGCTCGAGCACGGCACGCGCGTCGCGATCCCGGGCATGGCGTTCCAGGACCCGCAACGGCGCGCAGCTCTTGGCCGGTCGTTTGCGTATCGCCGGTGTTCGTATCGCCGGCCGTGCTGAAATCGTAACGCAACCGCAGATGATCCTGTCCGGCGAAC
>JANNPN010000216.1:0-27429 GCA_031400185.1 Polyangiaceae bacterium | reverse complement strand
GCCGCTCGTCCAGCAGCTCACGTACCTGATCCCGCTCCGGTACTACATCTCGATCTCGCGCGGCATTTTTCTCAAGGGTGCGGGTTGGGCGGAGCTCCGCGACGAGGCCGCGCTGCTGCTCGTGTACGGCGTCGTGATCCTCGGGCTTGCGACCGCGTTCTTCCGGAAGCAGATCAAATGAGGATGCTGCGCTCGCTGAAACGCTGGAGGCGGTTGCTGGTCCCGGGGCAGCTCGAGCTGGCGTTGCCTGCGCGCCCAGCGCCGGCACCGCCGTCAGTCGACGAGGGAGGCGCCATGCTCGCGCGGCTCCAGGCGCTCGGACTCCGCCGCATCCAATCCTGCACGCTGACGCGCAATCGCTCGACGGTCGTCTCGTTCCGCGGCGACGCGCTCCGGGTGCACCGAGCACTCGCGGAGGCGCCGCAGGAGGTGCTGCAGGCCGTCGTGCGGTTCGTGAACGGGCGGGGCGCGGTCCGCCGCGAGGCGCGGCGGGTGCTGGGGGCGTTCGATATCCCGCGGCCGGCGGCCGCCTCCGTCCCGCCGCGACGATCGCCGCGGTCACATCCCGACGACGAAGCGCTCGCCACCCGTCTCCGAGCGGCGCACGCCGAGCTCAACGCCACGCGCTTCGACGGCGCGCTTCGCGACGTCGTCATCCGCGTGTCGCGCCGCATGCGCTCGCGGCTCGGGCACTACTCGCCGGCCGGCGGCACCCCCGAGATCGCGATTGCGCGCCGCCACGCACGTCGCGACGGTTGGGCGAGCGTCGTCGATACGCTCGTCCACGAAATGGTGCATCAGTGGCAGCACGAGACGGGGAAGCCCGTCGCCCACGACCGGGACTTCCGGAGGAAGTGTCGGGAGGTGGGGATCGGGGGGGCGGCGAAGCGGCCGGCGCCGCTGGCGCTCACGACCACGGCTCGCTAGGGTGCCGAGCCGCAAAGGGGGCGAGGCGATGGCACCGCAGCGTGCGGACGAGAAGGTCGCGGTCGCAGCGCGCGTTCAGGCGCGGCCGACGCGCGGGTCGGGGTTGCTCGAGCCGTTCCTCGCTCGCCTCCGGGCGCGGAAGGCGAACTCGCTGATCCCGCGGCACCTCCGGAGCGGGCGTATCCTCGACGTCGGGTGCGGGTCGTTCCCCTACTTCCTCGCCCACACGGAGTTCGCCGAGAAGTGCGCGCTCGACCAGGCGGAGCGGCCGGCGTCGGCGCCGTCGGGGGTCGAGTGGCACACCCTCGATCTCCACCGCGTCGAGCACTTTCCGTTTCCCGATTCGCACTTCCACGCGGTGACGATGCTCGCGGTGATCGAGCACCTCGACCCGGACCGGCTGGTGGGTCTCTTTCGCGAGGTGCGGCGGACGCTCGTGCCGGGTGGCGTGCTCGTGCTCACGACCCCGGCGCCGTGGAGCGACTCGCTGCTGCACTTCATGGCGCGTATCGGTCTCGTCAGCGAAGAGGAGATCGAAGAGCACCAGTTCCCGTACAACCTGCCGCTCATCGGCTGGTACTTCGGGAGCGCGGGCTTCAACATGCGGAAGCTCCGCTTCGGCTACTTCGAGGCGTGGCTCAATCTGTGGGCGGTCGCCGAGCGCTGAACGGCGGCGGCATCCGATACGCCGCGAGAAACTGGGGATGCCCCCAATCCCAGAGGAGCGGAGGCTCGACGGTAAACTCGTCGCCGAGACGCTCGTTCCACACGAGCGCCTGGACCTGCAGCGCGCCGGGCGCGTGCAGCGTAGTGCTCGCCACTCCGAGCAGGATCCCGAGCGCGAGCTCCAGCCGCCGTCGTGAACCGCCGCGCTCCCTCGACCCGCTCGGTGCGCGAGCGAGCTCACCTCGCCGAGCGTCGAGCGCGAGCACCGCGACGAGGAAGATCCACGGGATGTAGTCGGCGGCAAGGCGCGGGCCGTACGAGTGTCCGCCCCACCAGACCCGCCACGTCGAAACCACGACGAACGAGACGCCGAGGATCACGCTCGCGAGCAGCGCCAGATCGGGGTAGCGAATCGTCCGCCGGTACCGCACGGCGAGCCAGCCGACCCAGAGCACGATGGGCGAGTAGACGAGGAGCCCGCGACTCGGCGAGAAGAGCATCCCCGACATCGAGGACAGCATCCACTTGGCACTCATGGTCGCGGCGAGCCGGTAGTACGACGGCAGCGGAACGCCGAACTGCACCCACGAGTACGCGAAGAACCCGACCGCCCAGACGGCCCCGGTGACCGCGTAGGCGGCGAACACGCGCGGGTGGCGGAGCACCATCCAGACGGTCACCGACGCGATCACGAGCGAGGTCGCGGGACGCGACATGTACGCCCATGCGAGCAAGGTCGCGACGAGGACGGCGCGCGGCGGCCGTTCGCTGCGCGCGGCGCTCAACAGCTCGAGCACGACGACGCTCAGTAGCAGCACGTGCCAGGTGTTGCTCGACATCGCGCGCGAGAGCGTGCTCCAGATGGGACTGCCGAGCGCGGCGACGCCGGCGGCGAGGCACGCGGCCGGCAGGGGCAACAGCTCCCCTGCGATCAGGAACAGGACGCCGACGACCGCGGCGGCGACGAGCGGCCCGAGCCAGCCGTGCAGCGCGATGTCGCGGTGCACGTCGTAGCGGCCGTCGCTGCCGAGCGGCGTCAGGCCGGCGGCGGCGGCGCCAGCGACCAGCGGCACTGCGAGCAGGCTCGGGAGCGGCGGATACCAGTACAGGACGTGCTCGCCTGCCTTCTCGAGCTGGTAGGGAAGGCCGCGCTCGGGCACGAAGCCTGGCAGACGCTCCAGGAACGCACGGTCGCCCAGGAACCGTTCGACGTGCACCGAGCCCGTCGTCAGCACGCTGTACGAGAGGAGCGTCGAGTAGAACGAGTCGGAAAGCGCGCGGTTCGGCGACAGGCGGAACACCACGAACGACGCCAGCACCAGCGCCAGCAGCACTACGCGTCGCCCGCCTGAAGCCGCCACCGGGCGGCTTGTAGCGGGTCGCTCGCCGAGAATGAAGGAGCGGCCTAGACTGCGGCGCCGTGTCGAACCTCTTCGTCACCCGCTTCGCGCCGAGCCCGAACGGCTACCTGCACCTCGGGCACGCGTACTCGGCGCTGACCGCGTTCGACGCGGCCCGCGCCGCAGGCGGGCGCTTCCTGCTCCGCATCGAGGACCTCGACGGCGGCCGCTCGCGTCCGCAGCTCGAAGCCGCGATCTACGCGGATCTCGCGTGGCTCGGTCTCCGCTGGGAGGAGCCGGTGCGGCGGCAGTCGGAGCACCTCGACGAGTACGCGCAGTCCCTCGCTCGGCTCGACCAAGCCGGCCTCCTCTACCCCTGCTTCTGCACGCGGCGGGAGATCGAGACCTCGCTCACCGCGCCTCACGGGCCCGAGGGCGCCGTCTATGCCGGCACCTGCCGCCGTCTCGATCCGCCGGCCCGCGCCCAACGCATCGCCACGGGCGTACCGTTCGCCCGCCGCCTCGACCTCGCCGCCGCGCTCGCGCGGACCGGCGCGCTCACGTTCGCGGAGGCGGGCGCCGAGGTCGCAGTCGACGCGGGCCGCCTGCGTCACGAGATCGGCGACGTGGTGCTGGCGCGGAAGGACGTGCCGGCGAGCTATCACCTCGCCGTCGTCCACGACGACGCGCTCCAAGGGGTGACGACGGTGATCCGCGGCGACGACCTCGCGTTCGCGACCCCGCTCCACCGCGTGCTGCAGGCGTTGCTCGGGCTTCCGACGCCCGCCTACCGCCATCATCGGCTGATCACCGACGCAGCGGGGCGGCGCTTCGCCAAGCGCGACGGCGCCGCGACCCTCCGTGCGCTCCGGGCCGCCGGCGCGACGCCGGCCGAAGTGCGCAGGCGGGTGGGGCTCGCGTCGTGAGCAAGGGCCAGCACGTCTCCGAGACGCCGGCGACGGCGTACCTCCGCCGCAACCGGGTCGCGTTCAGCGAGCACGTCTACGACTACGTCGACCGCGGCGGCACGGCCGAGTCGGCACGCCAGCTCGGCGTCGACGAGCACGCCGTCGTGAAGACGCTCGTCATGGAGGACGACGCAGGCCGGCCGCTCCTCGTACTGATGCACGGCGACGCGAGCGTGTCGACGAAGGCGCTCGCGCGTGCGATCGGCGTGAAGCGGATCCAACCCTGCGCGCCCGAGGACGCCGAGCGCCACAGCGGCTACCAGGTCGGCGGCACCTCGCCGTTCGGCACCCGGAAGCGCCTGCCGGTCTACGTCGAGGCGACGATCCTCGGCCTTCCGACGATCTACATCAACGGCGGCCGCCGCGGGTATCTCGTCGGGCTCGCGCCGGCGGTGCTCAGCGGACCGCTCGGTGCCGTGGCGGTGCGGTGCGCCGCCGTCGCCTGATTGGACCCTTCCATTTCCCGCGAAGTGGATATTTCGAAATACCAATTGCGTGGCTACGGTCGGCGTCGAAACGAAAGGAGCGATCCATGCCCACCAACATCGAGCAGTTCGCCGCCTACGCCATGGCCTTCGAGCAGACCTTCGCCGACGACGATTGGAGCCGGCTCGCGCCGCACTTGGCCTCCGACGTCGAGCACGAGGTGCTCGGCGGCGGGCCGCTCGGCTGGCACGCGGTCGGGCGCGACGCGTTCATCGCCGACCAGAAGCGCAACGTCGAGGACATGGACCGGCGCTTCGACCTCCGCATCCCCGAGGTGACCGCAGGCCCCGACGAGCGCGACGGCGTCGTGTGGATCGACTGGCGCCTGACGCTCCGGCGCGCCGGGATCCCGGACCTCATCGTCGCAGGGACCCACGGGACGTGGCACGGCGACGGCGTGATCACGCGCATCGAGGAGCACGTGAGCGCCGAGGTCGGCGAGCGGGTCGCGACGTACCTCGCCACGCACGACGCCGCGCTCCGTCCGGCTCCGCCGGCCGAGCCGATCCGCGTCGGACGGATGCGGGCGCTCACGGGCGCCTACGCCCGGGCCAAGAGCAGCGCCGACGTCGCGGGCGCGATGGCGGTCTGCGCCGAGTCGTTCGTGCTCGACACGCCCGCGTTCGGGATCGCGTCGCGGAACCGCGACGAGACGGTCGGACACCTCGGTGCGTTCTTTCATGCGTTCCCCGACTACGGCGTACGCGTCACCGCGACGACGTTCGGCCCGGCGACGGCGGCGTGCTGGGGCACGGCGCGCATGACGCTGAAAGGCAATTTTCTCCACCTCGCACCCACCAACCGGACCGCCGAGATCCCGTTCGCGAGCGCCTACGACTTCGTCGACGGGAAGATCGGACGCGAGACCTTCTTCATCGACCTGGCCCAGCTCTGTGACGGCATCGGGGTCGGCATCGAAGACATGCGCGCGGCCCTCGCCCAGATCCGCGCGGCCGCCTGACGGCGCTCAGCCGAACTGCACGGATCGCAGGTGAGCGACCCGCCGACGAGCCGGTGAGAGGATCGTGATGGCCGTCCGGCGCTCCATCGGGTTCCGATCCGGGTAGCACCGGACCGGACGCTGCGCTACAGGATCGCCATGACCACGCCCACGTCGTCGCGTCCGGTCTCGCAGCATCCACTCGTGCTGCTCCTCCTCTGGGTCGCCGGGGCCCTGCTCTCGTGGCGGCTCGTCGGCGCGCACGTCGGAGCGCGCTTGATCGGCATCGACCCGTCGGGCCTCACATACGGCGGCATCGCGTTGACCGCGGCCGTCGTGCTTCCCACCGCGATCCTCACCTATCGCGCGATCCGCCGGGCGCTCGTCGAGCGCCGCCTCCGCGATCTCGCCGAGACCGAGCGTCGCGAAGCGCTCGAGCGCCGGCAGTTCCTCGCGACCAGCGTCGCCGGCACCGCCGCGGTCGTCGGCGCCGTCGCGACCGGCGGGCTCGGCGTCGCGACGACCCTGGCGCGCTGGCGCCAACCGGCGAACGAGATCTTCCGCGCCGAGGTCGAGAAGACCGCGCCGAGCGTGCTGCCGGCGTGGCACGGCGCGCGCGTCCGCGCCTACCGGAAGCTCGGCCGTACCGGCGCGACCGTCTCCGACGTGGCGCTCGGCACCGGCGCGATCCAGGGCGAGAACGGCGAGGCGATCGCGCGCGACGCGATCGAGCGCGGCGTCACCTACTTCGACACCGCGCCCGACTATTCCGGCGCCGGCTCGGAAGAGGCAATGGGCCGTGCAATGAAGGGCCACCGCGACACGATGTTCGTCGCGACCAAGTTCTGCACGCCGCAGGGCCACATCCCCGCGGGCAGTCCCGTGTCGGCGTACATGGACGCCATCGAGGGAAGCCTCCGACGCCTCCAGACCGACCACGTCGACCTCGTGCACATCCACTCCTGCGACGAGGTCGACCGCCTGCTCGACCCGAACGCCCACGAGGCCTTCGACCGCCTGAAGGAACAGGGGAAAGTGCGCTTCCTCGGCGTGTCGACCCACACGCCCGATCTCGAGAAGGTCGCGCGTGCGGCGATCGCGTCGAAGCGCTTCGACGTGATGATGCTCGCGTACCATCACGGCATCTGGGGCGACCTCGATGCGATCATCCACCAGGCCGCCGCCGAGGACATTGGCATCGTCGCGATGAAGACGCTCAAGGGCGCGCGCCACCAGAACCTGACCGAGTTCCGCACCGACGCCGCGTCGTACGCGCAGGCGGCGTTTCGCTGGGTGCTCTCGAACCCGGACGTCGGCTGCCTGGTCGTGTCGTTCTCGAAGCCCGAGCACGTCGACGAGTACCTGTACGCCTCGGGCGGGAAGCTCGACAAGCACGACCTCGCCGTCCTCGAGCGCTACGACGAGCGCATCGCCGGCACCTACTGCCATCCGCACTGCGGCGAGTGCCTCGACGCCTGCCCGGAGCGGATCGCGATCAACGACGTGCTGCGCTACCGCATGTACTTCGAGGACTACGGGCGCGAGAAGGAAGGCATGCGCCTGTACGCGGCGCTCGACCACCAGGCCGACCGTTGCCTCGGCTGCCCGGCGCCGTGCGAGCCGACCTGCCCGGTCGAGATCCCGATCCGGAGCCGCATGCTCGGGGCCGACCGGTTGTTGCGGCTCGCGTAGGGCTCCGTCAGCCGAATAGGTCGGCTTTGGCTGCCGAAGAAATCGCAATCACCGCGGGGTGCTTGAGGCGACGTTCGGCGGAGATGGCGTAGAAGCGCTCGCGTACGTCGGTCAGGCGGCCGACGACGCGGACGCCGTACCGGCGGCCGACCTCGCGCTCGACGACACTCGGGATCGGGAACACGCCGACGCCCTCCGCGCCGAATTCCTGCATGAGCGCCGCGTCCTCGAACTCGCCGACGACGTGCGCGCGGATCGCGTGGTGCTCGAGCCACTGATCGAGGCCGCGCCGCATGGCCGACCCGAGGGCGGGTACGAGGAGCGGTGCCCCGTCGAGCGAGCCGGGAAACCCGCGCCGATGGCGCTCGGCGAGCGCGGGTGCCGCCATCAGCACGACGTCGCACTCGCCGAGGACGTGCGTGAACACGCGTACGGCGACGGTCGGATTGGCCGGCGCGTCGGCGAGGACGACGTCGAGGCGGTGCAGCGCGAGCTCGGCGAGCAGGTCGGCGGGCTTCGCCTCGGTGCAGACGAGCCGCACGGGAGTGTCGAGCGCGAGTGCCGGCGCGAGGAGACGGTGCGCGACCGCCTTCGGGAGCACGTCGGCCACCCCGACGTTCAACCGCAGCGGGCGTCCCGTCGGCCGGTCCTTCACCGTGTCCACGAGCTCCCGGCCGAGCGCGAAGATCTCCTCGGCGTACTGGAAGACGATCTGTCCCATGGGGGTCGGCAAGAGTCGGCGCCCGTGCTTGCGGAAGAGCTTCTCGTCGAGGGCGCGCTCGAGCGCACGGATCTGCGCGCTCACCGTCGACTGCGAGAGGCGGAGCTCGTCGCTCGCCTGCGTCACACTGCCGGTCTTCGCCGTCAGCCAGAAGTACAGCAGGTGGTGGTAGTTGAGCCATTCCATGGGGCGACTATACTTCGTTTAACTCGATGGGTCATTGGTAAATTATCTATTTGCTCACAGTGTCACGAATCCCTATGCCTGGACGGGAAAGGAGTTTTCCCCATGACCCGTTGGAACAACCACCTGAAGACGATCGTCCTGCTCGGCGCGCTCTCGGCCCTCCTGGTCGGCGTCGGCAACGTGGTGGCGCCAGGGTATCTCGGCGTCTTCGCCGTCCTGGCGCTCGCGATGAACGTCGGCGCCTATTTCTTCTCGGACCGGCTCGTACTGCGGATGAACGGCGCCCGTGAGATCGATCCTGCGGCGGCGCCCCAGTTGCACGGCATGGTACGCGAGCTCGCGGCCCGCGCCGAGCTGCCGATGCCGCGGGTCTTCCTGATCGACGACCCGCAACCGAACGCGTTCGCAACCGGTCGGGACCCGGCCCACGGCGTCGTCGCCGTGACGACCGGCATCCTCGACATCCTGTCGCCGCGCGAGCTCCGCGGCGTCCTCGCGCACGAGCTCGCCCACATCAAGAACCGTGACATCCTGATCTCGACCATCGCGGCCTGCGTCTCGGGCGTCATCACGTATGCCGCGCACGCCATCGGTTTTCTCGGCATGGGACACAGCCAGAGCGACGACGGCGAGCACGCGTCGCCCTTCGCGGGCATCCTCATGATGCTCGTCGCGCCGATCGCCGCGACCCTCATCCAGCTCGGCATCTCGCGTTCGCGCGAGTACATCGCCGACGAGACGGGCGCCGCCATCTCCGGTGATCCGCTGGCGCTCGCGAGCGCGCTCGGACGGCTGGAGCAGGCATCGGCGGTCGTCCCGTCGACGGCGGCGCAGCCCGCGACCGCGAGCCTCTTCATCGTGAACCCGTTCGCCGGCGGCGCAGGCGTGGCGCGGCTCTTTTCGACCCACCCGTCGACCGCCGAGCGGATCGCGCGCCTCGAAGCAATCGCGGCCCGCACCGGCCGCTGAGCCTCCCATGGATCTGGTCACGATCGGCACGCCGGGGCTCTGGGTCGGCTTCACGGCGCTGGTCCTCGCGCTCCTGGCCCTGGACCTCGGCGTCTTCCATCGTGACGCCCACCCGGTCGGGTTCCGCGAGGCGCTCGCGTGGACCGGCGTGTGGGTCGGGCTCGCCGCGGTCTTCAACCTTTGGCTCGCGGCGACGTACGGCGGCGAGCGCGGACTCGAGTTCCTGGCTGGCTACCTCATCGAGAAAGCGCTCGCCGTCGACAACATCTTCGTCTTCCTGCTGATCTTCTCGGCGTTCGCCGTTCCGACGGCGTACGTGCACCGGGTGCTCTTCTGGGGCATCCTCGGCGCGCTCGTCATGCGCGCGGCCTTCATCGTCGCAGGCGCGGCACTCCTCGAGCGCTTCCACTGGGTGATCTACGTCTTCGGCGCGTTCCTCGTCCTGACCGGCGTGAAGCTGCTCTTCCAGCGCGAGGGCGAGCTGCACCCAGAGCGAAACCCGATCTACCGCGCGTTCGCACGCTGGGTGCCGTCGGTCGCCGAGTACCACGGGGCGGCGTTCACCATCCGGCGCGGCGGACGGCTCGTCGCGACGCCGCTCCTCCTCGTGCTCGTCTGCATCGAGACCAGCGACCTCGTCTTCGCGGTCGACTCGATCCCCGCGATCTTCGCCGTCACCAAGGATCCGTTCATCGTCTACACGTCGAACATCTTCGCGATCCTCGGCTTGCGCTCGATGTTCTTCCTGCTCGCGGGCGTCATGGACCGCTTCCACTACCTGAAGGTGGGTCTGGCCCTCGTCCTCGCGTTCGTCGGCACGAAGATGCTGCTGTCGGAGGTCTATGCGATCCCGATCGGCTGGTCGCTCGCCACGATCGCGACCATCCTCGGCGGCGCGGTCGTCGCGTCGCTAGCCCGCGAACGGTCGCACGAGCGCGTCGTGGAGCGGCTCGAGGGCGAGGGCGGCGGCGAACCACACGGGCGCCATCGCCACGTGAACGTGGCCGGCGAGCGCGCCGCGTCCGACCCAGCGCCACACGTGCGCACCGGTGAGCCGAACGAGGAGCAGGCTCGACCCTAGCTCGAGCGCGTAGAGGATCGCGACGTAGGCCAGGCCGCGCACGAGCCACGGGTCGGCGCGCAGCGCGTCGTGGACCACCTCGAAGAGCAAGAACCCGAACCCGTAGATCGGCAGCATCCAGACGAACGAGTGTCCCTTGAGACGCCAGCCCGTCCGCGCCTCCGGGTCGTCGACGTCCGGGGTCAGGACGATCCCGAGCCGCGCGCACGCCGCCGTGAACACCACCTCGGACGCGACGCCGAGGCAGGCATAGAAGAGCAGGCGCAGCAGGATCGGCACGGTGGGGAAGCTAGCGACGGGGCCGGCAACTTTACAAGCGGCACGCCAGCTGCGTAGATCGCCGGACGCATGGAGTTCTACGAGCGCATCTCGGCACAGGATCGCTCCTTCCTCCATTTCGAGGACGCGACCACCCACATGCACCTCGGTGGCCTGATCCTTTTCGAAGCGGGACCGCTCCTCACGCCGCAGGGCGGCATCGACATCGACCGCATCCGGCGCCAGATCGCCGGCCGGCTGCACTACGTGCCGCGCTATCGCCAGCGCCTCGGGTGGATCCCCATCTTCAACCAGGCGGTCTGGATCGACGACGACCACTTCAACCTGAGCTACCACGTCCGCCACACCGCGGTACCGCGCCCGGGAGACGACGCCCAGTTGAAGCAGCTGACCTCCCGCATCATGTCCCAGCAGCTCGATCGCGGGAAACCGCTCTGGGAGATGTGGGTGATCGAGGGGCTCGCGAACGACCGCTTCGCGTTGCTCGTGAAGACGCATCACGCGATCGCCGACGGCATCTCGGCCTTCGACCTCTTTACCGCCCTCGTGAGCCCGACGCCCGACGACATCATCGACGAGCCGCAGCCGTGGACGCCGCGACCCGCGCCGAGCGGCGCCAAGCTCCTCGCCGACGGCATCGCGCGCCAGGCCGCCACCCCGGTCACGATGGCGCAAGGACTCTTTGCGATCGCGAGCGACCCGGCGGGCGTCGGCGCGACGACGCGCGCGAGCATGCGGGCCCTCGTCGACCTCGCCGGCGCGGGCGCGTCGCCACCGCCGCCGACCCCGCTCAATCGACCGATCAGCGCGCACCGGAGCTTCGACTGGCTGATGCTCGACTTGGCCGAGGTGAAGGCGGTCAAGGCAAAGCTCGGCGGCACCGTGAACGACGTCGGACTCGCGAGCGTGACGGGAGGATTGCACCACTTCCTCCGCGGGCGCGGGGTCGACGTGCGCGAGCTCGAGCTTCGCGTCGTGGTGCCGGTGAGCGTCCGTACCGAGAACGAGCGCGGCCAGGCAAGCAATCGCGCCTCGGGGTGGCTCCTCGACCTGCCGGTCTACGAGACCGATGCCAGGCGCCGGCTTGCCGCGGTGTCGGCGGCGACGAGCAAGCGCAAGGCGGTCCGTCAGGAGCTCGGCCCGGAGGTGCTCGGCCGCGTCGCGGAGTACGCGGTGCCCGGCGTCGTCGGCCTCGGCGTCCGCCTGCTCTCGCGCTTGCACCCGTACAATCTGATCGTCACCAACGTCCCGGGTCCGCAGGTGCCGCTCTACCTCCTCGGCGCCCGTCTGCTCGGGGGATTTCCGCAGGTCCCGCTCTTCGAGAACCAGGGGCTCGGCATCGCGCTCTTCAGCTATTGCGGCTCGCTCGGCTTCGGCTTCAACGCCGACCGGGAGGTGGTACCGGACATCGACGCGTTCGCGGCGGCGGTCGCGCGCGGCTTCGCCGAGCTCCGGGACGCGGTGCGCGCGGTCTGACCGCAGGCGACACGCGTCAGAGCGCGGCGGGGTCGGCCTTCGGATCGCCGCCCGCCCGTCCGCCTTCGAGCCACGCCTTCAGCCGCGGCCCGAGGCGCGCGGTCGCGAGATCCTCGTAGAGCGCGCGCCGAGCGAGCAGATCAACGCGATCCGTCAGATCAACGCGATCCGTCAGCCGACCCCGGCGTCCCGGCACCGACGGGCGCCCCCGACTCCGGTTGAGTGCCCGGACCGGTCGCGGCGCCGCCGACCGGTCCGCGGTCGGTGTTTCCGAGGCCCGTTTTCCCGGGCGTGTCCGGACCGCTTCCCGAGGGAACGTCGTCGCCGCGGACGTCGACCTTCGGCGGCGGCGCGGGCTGGACCGCCGGGGCCCCGCCGAGCCCGCCGGTCTTCGAGCCCATGTCGAGGGGCGCGCTCTGCATCGGCACCGGTGACGGCGCGGCGGCGCAGGCCGTCACGGCCGAGAATGCGACGACGCAAGCACCCACGGCTCCCATTGTTACAACGATACGCATTCGCATGTGCATCGATCGTCCACGTTCCGTGCCAGAAAAATGCGAGCCGGACGTGAGGGCAGACTCGCGGGCGCCGTCGTGTGTGCGCTTTTGGGCGGTGATTTCTACAAACTCGAAAGACGGGATCCGCGCACGCGTGATCGCGCGCGTCTCCGCCGCCCCCGGTTGAGCCTGCGGCGTGATGGTCACGACAGCGTAGCGCTTTGTAGAAGGTCACCTCCCCCGCCGCTCCCATGAGTCGCGCAGCGCCATTTGGCGCCCGTTGCATGCATCTCGACATGGCACGTCAGCCGCTACAGGCCGCAGCAACGAAGAAGAACGAGCAGGTCGACACGAGCAACGGACGCGGCCGGTGTGCGGGGTGCCGCACACCCGGCCCCTTCAAATCTCAACAACGAGGTCACGCATGAACGGAATCCCGACGACCGGCGAAGCACTCGTGGGACACACCTTCGCCTATCTGATCGCGCTCGCAGCGTTTCTCGCGATCGGCGCCGTGTTGTTCTACTGGCGCCGCACGCAGAGCCGCGCGCTCAGCCGTAAATTGCAGTAGCGGCCCTCCCAACGCGCGGGCCGACGCTCGACCTCCCCTCGCGGGCGGTCTACAAGCGTCGACCCGCATGATCCGTCTCGAGGCGATCTCCAAACAGCACGGCGGCCGCATCCTCTTCCTCGACGCGTCGATGGCGGCGTTTCGCGGTGAGAAGATCGGCCTCGTCGGTCCGAACGGGGCCGGCAAGTCGACGATCTTCCGCATGATCGTCCGTGACGAGGAGCCCGACTCGGGCAACGTGCTCGTCGAGAAGCGCGTCGCGATCGGCTACTTCTCGCAGTCGGTCGGTGAGATGCGCGGTCGGAGCGTCCTCGAGGAGACGATCGCGGGCGCCGGCGAGGTCGCGACTGTCGCCCACGAGCTCCACGAGCTCGAGCTCGCCCTGGCCGACCCGGCCAACGCCGCCGATCCCGCCATGCTCGACAAGCTGGTCACCCGCTTCGGCGACGTGCAGCACCGGTTCGACGAGCTCGACGGCTACGGGCTCGAGTCACGGGCACGCGAGATCCTCGCCGGGCTCGGCTTCGAGGCCGGCGTGATCGAGCACGACGTCGGCGCGCTTTCCGGCGGATGGAAGATGCGCACCGCGCTCGCCCGCATCCTGCTGATGCAACCCGACGCGCTCCTGCTCGACGAGCCAACCAACCACCTCGACATCGAGTCGATCCTCTGGCTGGAGGGATTCCTCCGGAGCTTCGAGGGCGCGCTCATCATGACCTCGCACGACCGCGAGTTCATGAACCGGCTCGTCACGAAGATCGTCGAGATCGACGGCGGAGAGCTCACGACCTACACCGGCGACTACGACTTCTACGAGCGGCAGTGCGCGGTGAACGCGGCGCAAGCCGAAGCGCAGTACGCGCGCCAGCAGGCGATGCTCGCCAAAGAGGAGGCGTTCATCGCCCGCTTCAAGGCGCGTGCAAGCCACGCGGCGCAGGTGCAGTCGCGCGTGAAGAAGCTCGACAAGATCGAGAAGGTCGAGCCGCCGCGGCGCCGGCACGTGGTCAAGTTCGACTTCCCGCAGCCGCCGCGTTCGGGCGACGACGTCTGCAAGCTCGCGCAGGTCGGCAAGGGCTACGGCGCCAAGCGCGTCTACGAGGAGTTCGATTTCGTGATCCGCCGCCGCGAGCGCTGGTGCGTGATGGGCGTGAACGGCGCCGGCAAGAGCACGCTCCTTCGGTTGATCGCCGGGGAGACCGCGCCCGACGCCGGCACCGTCGCGCTCGGCGGCAGCGTCAAGCTCGGGTACTTTGCGCAGCACGCCATGGACCTGCTGGACCCGGCGCGCACCGTCATCGAAACGCTGGAGATCGCACACCCGCTCGCGTCGTTCGGATCGCTCCGTACGCTCGCCGGCGCCTTCGACTTCTCCGGCGACGACGTCGAGAAGGGCGTGCGCATCCTCTCAGGGGGCGAACGTGCACGACTGGTCCTCGCGACGATGCTGTTCGACCCGCCGAACTTCCTCGTGCTCGACGAACCGACGAACCACCTCGACTTGGCCACCAAGGACATGCTGACCAAGGCCCTCGCCGACTTCGAGGGCACGATGATCTTCGTCTCGCACGACCGCTCGGTGCTACGCGGCCTCTCGAACCGCGTGCTCGAGATCGGCGGTCCGGTCGGACCGCGGCAGTACGAGGGCGGCTACACGGAGTACGTCGAGTCGACGGGCTACGAGGCGCCGGGCGTCCGGAGCTGAAGCGCACGCAGGTCGAATCGACACTCCATCGATCGACGACGTCGTCGTGAAACTCTCCGGCGCGAACGGCCTCCCAGTATGGCGCCGGCTCACCTCGTTCGCGTTCTTCGCGGGCGTCGGACGCCGCGAACGTCGTCACTGCGATCGGCCGCGGTGATCTCGAAAGGCCCGGCCGTCACCGTGTCGTCTCGAGTGCCGCAGCAGGCGTGGACGTGCAGGACGGGCAAGCACGACGAGCATCGCGGCGAGCATTGCCGCGACGCGGCACGGACCCGCCGCAGCGTCACGCCTGCGCGAACCGCGTCCCCGCCGCCGGCGGGTCCTCCGGCGGCCCCGCGAAGCACTGCACGATCGTCATCCACTCGGTCGCGATCGGGCCGGTCACGCGGAGTGCCGTGTCCGCCACGTTCCGCGCCTGCGTGACGACCTTACAGAAGTCGGCGGCGCTGCCCTCGACCCGGTCCGCCGTCTCTTCCTCGTTCCAGGTCCACACCGCGCCGGACGGCGCCGTGAGCCGCACCTGCGGTACGGGCGCCGGCACCGCGCGGCCGCGGTTCATGTACGCCCACCCGAACGTGCGGACGCCGAGGTCGGCGATGTTCTTGATGCGGTCCGTATGCGCGCACTCGCGGCCGAGGAGGTCGTAGATCTCCTGGCTGTGCGCCCACGTCTCCATGAGCCGCGCGCTGATGCTCGAGCGGACGCTCATGTCGGGGCCGGCCCAGCCGACCCGTTGCTTCGGGTCGGCGGCGAGAAAGCGCTCGGTCATCGCGAGGTAGAACTCGCGCCATTGCTCGACGCGGTCGCGGTTCGTCTTGCCGTCGAGCCAGTCGGCCTCGATGGCGCGGAGGCGGCGGCCGTTCGTGAGCTCGCCGAGGAGCTTGGTGCGGAAGGCGGCGAAGGCCTCGGCGTCGGCGAGCGAGAGGTCGGCGGCCCAGTTCCACGCGTGCAGGTGGCTCACCACGTCGTGGATCGTCCACGCCTTGAACTGGGTCGTCCGCGCGAAGTCGGCGTCGGAGAGCGTCGAGAGCACCTGGTAGAGCGCCTCGCTCTCGTCGCGGAAGTCGAGTGGCTGTTGGAACATGCTTCCTCCTTACGCGGACTCGGCAGGCGCACGCAAAAACTCGACGTGGAAGCGCACGGGACCGAGCGGCTCGACATGATGGCGGACCTCGGGGACGACGACGCCGGGGGTTCCCGGGGCGAGCTCGACGCGGCGTTCGAGCGGCGCCTGAATCCGATACGCGAGCCGACCCGCGGCCACGACGATGCGCGCCCAGACGCCGGCCTTCGTCGCGTGGTCACGTCGGAGTCCTGCCGGTATCGTGCTCTCGGTGAACTCGTCGGTGTGCTTGTAGTCGACGAAGCCGTCCGGGATCTCGAACGCGTCGCAGCGGACGCAATCGAGGCGCTCGCCGATCTTCGAGCGGCGCCCCTCCTCGAGCGTGACCCACGGGCGCTCCACGAGGGGCGGGTCGTGGCGGACGTGCTGGCGATGCCCGCAGTCGAGGCGCGCCACCCAGTGACCGTCGGCGTCGGTCGTGAAGCCGATCATCGGCCGCTCCATCGGGGCGTCGAGGATCAGTCGGAGAGACAGGTCGCGAGCCGTTCGTACGCGGTCAGGAAATCCTCTTTGAACTCCTGCACGACTGCGCGCACCGACGTGCTCCGGTTCATGAGGCCGACGCCCTGCCCCACCCAATAAGTCGCGAGCTCTTTGGCGCCCGGGTGACCGCCCTCGGCGAGCTTGTCGACCTTCCGAAGCGCCGGCTCGCTCACGAACGACTGGAGCGGCATCGGCAGCGGGACGGGCGCGTCCGGGCTCTCCCACGCGTCGGTCCAGGGAGAGCGGAGCTGCCGCGAGTGCTTGCCGGTGCGCGCCCGTGAGCGCACCGTGTCGCGCGAGCTCGCCGCCAGCATCTTCTCCTTCACGATGGGATTGGTCTCGGCCTCGTGGGTCGTGAGCCAGACGGAGCCCGTCCACGCCCCGGCGGCGCCCATCGCCATGCACGCGGCCATCTGGCGGCCGGTCACGATGCCACCGGCGGCGAGGATCGGCACGTCGCGGTACGTCCGGATCGCCTCGTGCACCTCGGGCACCAGCACCAGCGTCGACACGTCGCCGCAGTGCCCGCCGGCTTCGCCGCCCGAGACGACCAGGATGTCGACTCCCGCCTCGACCTGGCGGATCGCGTGCTGCTTCGTGCCGACGAGCGCGGCGACGGGCACGCCGTACTTCTTGCCCGCGTCGAGCATGCTCTGCGGCGGCACGCCAAGCGCGTTCGCGATCAGCTTGATCGGATGACGAAAGGCGACGTCCATCGACACGGCGGCGCCCGCCTCCTGCAAATTCTTTCCGAGGCTGATCTGGCCGCGGAGCGCGTCGTTCAGGTCGTCTGAGGCGATGTCGTACCGCGCGAGGATGCTCGCCGCGTAGGCTTTGTGCTCGTCCGGCACCGCGGCCAAGAGATCGGCGGTCGTGAGCGACTGGCCCTTGCCGACGACCTTGTTCGGCACGATGAGGTCGACCCCGTACGGCTTGCCGCCGACGTGGTCGTCGATCCAGCGGAGCTCCTCCTCCAACCGGTCGGGGGGAAGACTGACGGCACCGAACACGCCGAAGCCGCCGGCGCGCGACACCTCGGAGACGACGTCGCGGCAATGGCTGAACGCGAGGAGCGGAAACTCGATGCCCAACATGTCGCAGATCGGGGAGCGCATGGTGTCAGTCTGTCGCATCTTCACGGCGACAAGGCCACCCGGTGTGACCATGCGGTCATGTCGGAATCGGAAGCGGTGGCAGCAGGCGGGCGGGTCGGGGATGGCTTCTACGGTCGCCGGAGCGCTGCCACCCAGCGCGTACAGCCCGCCCGTGCCTCCCTGTCTTGCGCACACGCGAGGTGCGGCTCCCCGAAGCCATCCCCGACTCGCCCGCCTGCTGCATCATCTTCTTCGAAGGCGTCGGGTTCGGCACGGCGATGTGTGCGCCGGCGATCGGTCCGGGCTGCGACGCCGACACCGCACGCCGACCGCTCGCGGCAGACCGAGGCTCCGGTGCGTTCACACTGAGGCACTACCCAGGGGCACCGCGACTTGCCTCGCGAGGCAGTGACCGGATACGCATGCCACTCTTCTCGCGTCATTCGGATCTCGCCCAGGCGTTCGGAAGGAGCCCCCCATGAAGACCCGCAACGGAACGATCGGCTGGTCGTCCATCGCAGCGATCGCGTTCGTGCTCGCGCTCGCGGGTCCCGCGCGCGCGCTGGATACCTGCGACGTCACGATCGCTCTCGCCGATCCCGGCCCCCTCTCGATCCTCGCCTACGGCCTCGACTACTCCGGAGCGGGAGGGTCGTTCGTCGGCCTCGGCTTCACGCCCGTCTGTGCGGAGCTGGTCACCGGCGATGAGAACACCATCTACGACGACGGCAGTGTGCTCTCGAACTTCGTCGCCGCGCAGCCGGGTGTCAGTGCACCGCAGGGGCTGATCTCCTGTGTCTTGGCGCTCGACGCGGGCTTTCCGTGTCCGCCGGCCTCCGCATTCGTGGTGACCGACCAGGCCTTTCCCCCGTTGGAGCTGTTCACGTTCGAAGACCTGTTCCCGGGACTCGTGCCGCCGGCGCTCACCGTGACCGTGACGCCGCGCGTTCCCGTGTGCGGCGACGGCTTCCAGGAAGGAAGCGAAGCGTGCGACGACGGCAACGTCGTCGACGGCGACTGCTGCTCGTCGGCATGCGTGCTCGACGCGGCCGGGACCTCGTGCTCGGACGCGAGCGTGTGCACCTCGGTCGAGACCTGCAACGGCGCGGGGACCTGCAATGCGGGCTCGGTCCTGGCGTGCGACGACGGCGACCCGTGCACCACGGACGCCTGCGATGCCGTCCTCGGCTGCACCGCGCCGGCGGTGCCGGCGCATGCGTCGGCATGCGTCTACGCCGACCGCGGGAGCCTCGCCCTCCGCGACGAGCCCGCGGCGTCGAAGCTGCAGTGGCTCATCGCATCGCACGACACGACGAGCGCGGCCGCGGTCGGGGATCCAACCGTCGACACCGACTACGCGCTCTGCATCTACGACGAGACGGCGAACGTGCCCGCGCTCGCCGCGCGCCTCGACGTGCCCGCGGGCTCCGGCTGGCAGGCGATCGCCGCGACCCGCTTCCAGTACAAGGATGCCGCGGGAGGCGTGAACGGCGTGCAGCGCCTCCGCATCGACGGGAAAGCGAACGGCTCGAAGGTGCAGCTGAAGGCGAAAGGCGCGAACGTCCCGCTTCCGGGCCCCGTCGCGCCCGACCGCTATTTCACCCGCGACAGGCGGGTCGTCGTCCAGCTTCGCAATACGGTGGGAGGATGCTGGACCCTCTCGCTGTCGAGCGACAAGAAGAACAGTGCGACGGAGTTCAAGGCGAAGCGGCCGTAGCCGATCGCACAGTCGATCGCCGCTTGCCTAACCGCGGCCGCTCAGGCTTCTCGATCCCATGAGCATACGCATCGCTGCCGTCGCGCTCGGACTCCTCGCGACCTTCGCCGGGTGCCATCGGTCTCCCGAAGGCTTGCCGCTCACCGCACCCGGCGGCGACGACCGGCTCGGGACCGTCAGCGCCACGTGGCAAGCGACCGACGACGAGCGGGGCTTTGCCAACGCCGCGCGGCTCGACGAGCCGGAGGTCCGCTTTCGCTATCGCGTCGACGTGCACCACGGGGGCGACGAGAAGCTCTTCGTCCGGCTGGAGCGCTTCGAGCTCGTCGATGAGGGCGGCCTGACCGTCGCGGCCGCGGACGAGGCGGTGGAATGCACGCTCGCGGCGGGGACCGCCGAAGGGACGCTCGCCGGCGACGTGTGGGTCCGCAAGCGCGACGCCGAGCGCGTGCGGGATTTCCGCATCCGGCGCGTCGCCGCGGCGCTCGGTGACGCGGGGCGCGTGCAATACCGGGCCTGGCTGCTGCAGGGACGTCCCGGGGACGGGGCGGCGATCGACCAGGAGATCGCGCGCCAAGCCGCAGCTAAACCCTGCGGCGGGTGAGCGGTGCCCTGACGCGCCCGAGCGCAGGACTGTTGCTCTATCGGCGAGCGCCGGAAGGCCTCGAGGTGCTCCTCGTGCATCCGGGGGGACCCTTCTTTCAGCGGAAAGACCTCGGCGCGTGGTCGATCCCCAAAGGCGAGGCCGATGACGGCGAGGACCTCCTGGCGGTCGCGCATCGTGAGCTCGGTGAGGAAACCGGATTCATGGTGTCGGCTCCCGAGCTCCCGCTCGGTCGGGTGCGCCAGAAGGGCGGCAAGGTCGTGCATGCGTGGGCCGTGGAGAGCGACGCGGATCCGGCCGAGCTCCGCAGCAACGCGTTCGAGATCGAGTGGCCGCCGCAGAGCGGTCGGAGGCAGGCATTTCCGGAAGTCGACCGCGCCGCGTGGTTCGACCTCGCCGAAGCGCGGCGCCGGATCAATCCGGCGCAGGCGGCATTTCTCGATGCGCTCCTGGCAGCGGTCGGATAGCTGTTGCGCTGCGAGCGCTGCGGCGAGTGCCCGGTCGGCGAGGAGTGCAACGCCTTCCAGATCGAGCAGTACTACTCGTGCTCCTGCGGACCGCCCGGTCCCTGCGGAAGCGGCGGCGACGACTGTCCGCCGGGGTCCTATTGCCTGATCACGCATTTCGGCACGGGGTGCTTCTCCCCGTGAGCCGTCAGGCGGATCTCGACCCGTCGCACTGACGCGCGGCGCCGAGCTCCGACGTCACCCCGGCGCGGGGTGGCACTCGAGGAGCAGCTTGTCCTTGTCGAGCGCGCCCTCGGAGGACAGCCTGAGCCGGCCCTGAGCATCCGATGCCACGGCCGCATTCCCCATACATGCCGTGGTTCGCCGCCGCGTTTTCGATGCCCGCCGTGGTGAAGCGCCGCAGCGACTTCCGCGTGGCGAAGTGCATGCCGCCATGGTCGCCGGCGACGTCGACGATGACGGTGGCGCCGCCTTCGACGAGGAAAGGGTGGCAGCCGAACCGTTTGCGCCGCGCCGCGCTCGGGCGTGGCGACTACCAGCAGGACGACACCGGAACGATCATCGGGATACGCATGGGGCCTCCTCGCGCGCTCGTTCGTTCGCGTCAGGCCGCCCTTAGCACGGCCCCGCGGATGCGCGGCGAGACATTCTCGGGGTCGGCGGCGATCGCCGCGCTTCCGCCGTCGCCTGGGATCGTGTTAGCACGCGCCCCGATGGCGGAACGGCTCGACGCGGACGTCTGCATCATCGGCGCCGGCTACGCCGGGCTCACCGCCGCACGTCGCCTGACGCACGCGGGGAAATCGGTGGTCGTCCTCGAAGCACGCGACCGGGTCGGCGGGCGCATCTGGACCGAGCCGCTCCCCGACGGCACGCCGGTCGACCGCGGCGGCGCCTGGTTCGCGCCGAAGCACGCCGCCGCCTTCGGGCTCGCGCGCGAGGTCGGCGTCGCGACCTACAAGACCTACGTCGCCGGCAACCACGTGCTCGTCGACCAGGGACGGATCCGGACGTATCGCGGTCTGATTCCGAAGATCAGCCCGGCCGCCGTCCTCACGCTCTTTCTCGCGAACGCCAAGCTCGATCGCATGGCCAAGCGCGTTCCCGTCGACGCGCCGTGGACGGCCACGCGCGCCGCCGAATGGGACGCGCGCTCGGTCGGCTGGTTTCTCGAGCGGTCGGGCGTTCGCACGGCGATCGCGCGCGACCTCTTCGAGTCGGCGGTGCGCGGCCTCTTCCCCGGCGACCTGCACGACATTTCGCTCCTCAACCTGCTCTTCCTCGTCCGTGCCCACGGGAGCATCACCACCCTCTTCTCGATCCGCGGCGGCTCGCAGGAGAACCTCGTCGTCGGCGGCGCCGGATCGATCGCGCGTCGCGTGGCGGACGCGCTCGGCGGCGCGATTCGCCTGAGCACGCCCGTCCGCGCCATCACGCAGAAGGCCGATCACGTCGTCGTGGAGAGCACCGCGCTCACCGTGTCGGCGCGCCGTGCGATCGTCACCGTTCCGCCCGCGCTCGTGCCGGACATCGGGTTCGATCCCGTCCTGCCGTCGGACCGCCTGACGTTGTATCGCCACTCGACCGCGGGCCCCGAGACCAAGACGTTGCTCGTCTACGACGAGCCGTTCTGGCGCACGGCGGGCTTCAGCGGGCAGTCCGCCGATCCGAAGTCGGCGTCGGAGGTCACGATCGACGCGACCCCCGCCGCGGGGACGCCGGGCGTGCTCGCGTCGTTCACCTTCGGCCCCGTTGCCGAACGCAGCGATGCGCTCGACGCCGACGAACGCCGTCGGCTGGTGCTTGCCGGCATGGTGGACCGCTTCGGCCCACGCGCCGCCACGCCGTCGGCGTTCATCGAGACGCCGTGGTGGAAAGAGGAGTGGACGCGCGGCTGCTCGATGGCGCACTGGTCGCCGGGGATCCTGACCCGGTACGGCGCGCTGCTGCGGGAGCCCGTCGGGCGCGTGCACTGGGCGGGCACCGAGACCGCGACCGTCTCGTATGGCGCGATCGACGGAGCGATCCGCTCGGGCGAGCGCGCAGCGGGTGAGGTGCTCGGCGCTGCGTGACACCGTCATCCCGACGATGCCGCGGGACGGGAAGGTTCGCTTCCGGCGTGCCGCTCCCGCGCGGAACGGACCCGGGTCAGTTGTAGGCGCTCTCGCCGTGCTCGCTGATGTCGAGGCCGGCGTGCTCCTGCTCGGCCTCGACCCGCAGGCCGATCGTGGCGTCGATGACCTTGAGCAGCACGAAGGTGACCGTGCCGGCGAGCACCAGCGTGAACAGCACGGCCTGCAGCTGATTCAGGAATTGCAGGGAGCCGCCGGCAAGGGAGACGATCTCGTCGCCGACCTTGAACGTGCTGGCGATGGCCGGATTCACCTCGGCGCTCGCGAGCCAGCCGAGCATGCACATCCCGACGATGCTGCCGACGCAATGGACCCCGAAGACGTCGAGTGAATCGTCGTACCGGAAGGTCGCTTTGAGTCGCGTGACGGCGAGGTAGCAGGCGAAGCCGCCGGCCAAGCCGATCAGGATCGCGCTGCCGATGCTCACGAATCCGGAGGCCGGCGTGATGGTGGCAAGCCCGGCGACCATGCCGGAGGCGGTGCCCAGCACGCTCGGCTTCCGCTTGTCGATCCATTCGGCGAGCGTCCAGCTGAACCCGCCCGCTGCTCCGGCAAAATGGGTCGCGGCGAAGGCGTTGGCCGCCAACGTCCCGGCGTTCAGCGCGCTGCCCGCGTTGAATCCGAACCACCCGACCCACAGGAGGCCCGCGCCGATCAGCGACAGCACGACGTTGTGGGGCGGCATCGGCTCGTTCGGAAAGCCGCGGCGGCCGCCAAGGACGACCGCGCAGACGAGCGCGGAGGCCCCGGAGCTGATGTGGACGACGGTGCCGCCCGCGAAATCGAGCACCGGCAGGGTGCCGCCGAGCGCCCAGTTGAAGTAGCCGCCCTTCCCCCAGACCATGTGCGCCAGCGGACAGTAGACGAGCGGCAGCCAGAGCAGCATCAGCGCGACGAACGCGCCGAACTTCATGCGCTCGGCGAAGGCGCCGGTGATGAGCGCGGGGGTAATGATCGCGAACATCATCTGGAAGAGCATGAACGTCACGGCTGGGATCGTGGCCGCGTAGTCGGCGGCGGGCGCCGCGCCGACGCCGCGGAGGAAGGCGTGCTGCGTCGGACTGCCGATCACGGCGTTCCCCTCGCCGAACGCGAGGCTGTAGCCGACGACGTACCAGGCGAGCGACATGAGCGACATGAGGAACATGCTCTGCATCATGGTCGCGAGCACGTTCTTCGTGCGCACGAGCCCACCATAGAAGAGCGCCAGCCCCGGGCCCGTCATCATCAACACCAGCGCCGAGCTGACCAGCAGCCACGCGTTGTCGCCGCTGTCGATGGCGGGGGGTTCGGCGGCCTCCGCAGCCGCGACGCCGCCGAGGAACAGGAGGATGAGGGTGAGCGTCGCCGCAAGCGAGGATGGCATGGCGCGGCTATCCAGCAGAACGTTCTGAATAAGTAAAGGCTCGAGGTGCGATAGGCTGTGCTTATCCGGGAGCGGCCGAGTCCAAGATCCTCTGGAGCTGCTGGGACAAGGTGCGGGCCGGAAAGATCCCGGGGCCGTGTCCCGATGCTGCGAAGGCGGCGCCTGCGATCGCGCAGGCGACGGCACGGTTCGAGGCCGCGATAGCCAAGGCCTGTTGCGGCAAGAACACGACGTGCGCGCTCGGCGACAGCGGCGCCGACCGGGACGTCGAACCCGTAGCGGAGGTCGGCTTCCCGCCGACGTGCGACGCCGGAGGCTCCGCGTGCGAGGCGACGATCACGGGCATGGAGTCCCTGATCGCATGCTTCACCTGCGCGACGCGGCACGACGTGGAGTGCGTCACCGCCGCGTCGCTTCCCATGTTGGTCGTGCCGTACCCCGCCGAGTGCGATTGAGCACGCGCGCGGGCGCGCTGTTCTGACGCGCGACGCTTGACATCGCGGCCGCGGCGGCCGCACCGTCGAGCGCACTCCCGAATGACGCCCTCGCTCGACCCCAAAGTGCTCGAGGCGTTCCGCGCGGAGTCGCGGCGTGTCATTGCGCGGCGCGGACCGTTCGGCATCGGCCTCTTTCTCGGCCTCGTCGCCACCGCGGGTGTGCTCGAGGTCGCGTACCATCCCGAGCGCGCACGCCCGCTCGTCTGGAGCCTGGTGGCCGAAGGCGCACTGTGCGTGCTCGGGCTCGCCGCCCGGCGCACCGCGCGGCTGGAGCGCCACATCATCGGCATCGTCACCTGCATGACCGTGGGCGTCGCGCTTTGCATCATCGGGTACATGGTGGTCGTCGGCGGCAGCGGGGGTGCGCTGGCGTTCGCGTTGATCGTGTTCCTGACAGGGGTCCCGCTGCTCTATCCGTGGGGTGCGCGCGGGCAGGTCCCGCTCGCGCTCGCCGTCTTCGCGGGCTTCCTCGCCGCGTTGGCACTCGGCGTGCCCACCGAGTTGCCGGCTCCCTATGCCATCCTCAGCGTCGCGGGCGCCGCTGGGACGTCGGTGCTCGGCGCGGTGTTCCTCGACCTGCATCGCCGCGAGGTCTTCGCCCAGCGGCTGCTCCTCGAGCGTTCCCGCGATCGGCAGATGGCCGTCGTCTACGACGTCACCCGCACGGTCGCGGCGACGCTGGAGCTCCAGCAGGTGCTGTGGCTCGTCTGCCAACGGGTCCTCGACGCGCTCGCGCTCGACCGACTCTGGCTGCTGTGGCGCGAGGCTCCCGGCAGCGCTCTCCGCGGGCTCGCAGCCGTTCGGGTCGGCGAGCGCATCACGGTGGCCGACGTCGCGGGGAACGCGTCGCGCTGGGAGGCGCTCGTCGACGGTGCGGCGGATACCGCCCCCGCCGTGCTCGACGTGACCGCCGAGCAGCAGCAGGCGCTCGGCGGCGACGCCGTCCCCGCCGCGCTGCTGCGCGTTCCGCTGACCGTGCAATCGGAGCTCGTCGGAATGATCCTCGCCGCCGGCGACGTCGAGCGCTTCGCGGCCGAGGCGAGCAGGTTGGATTTCGCGGCGACCCTCGGCAACTCCGCGGCGATGGCCATCGCGAACGCGCGCCTGCACGCGATCGTGCTCGCCCACCGCGCCGAGCTGCAGCGTCTCTCGAACAAGCGGATCGACGTCGTGGAGGAGGGGATGCGACGCGTCTCGCGCGAGCTCCACGACGGCATCTGCCAGGCGCTGATGGCGATCAAGCTCGAGCTCGCGGCGCTCGGCCGGCACGTGCCGGAGGAGCAGCGCGGGCCCCTCGACGACGTCCGCGCGCAAGTGATCGACGTGGTGCAAGGCGTCCGGCACATGTCGCAGCTCCTCCGACCGCCGATCCTCGACGACTTCGGCGTGGTCGCGGCCATCGAGACGGTCGCCGAGAAGTATCGTGCGACGGCGGAGCTGGAGATCCAGGTGACGGTGCCGGACCCGACGATCCGCTGTGCCGCCCCGATCGAGCTGATGCTCTTCCGCACGTTCCAGGAGGCGCTGATCAACGCCATGAAGCACGCGGGCGCGCGCCGGATGGTGGTCCGCCTGGCGTTCGACGAGGACGCCGTCGTGCTCGAGATCGACGACGACGGGAAGGGATTCGACTCGCAGGCGTACTTCCGGAGACCGCCGGCGTCCGCCGGGCTCGGGCTCCTCGGCATGCGCGAGCGCGTCGCGCACTTCGGGGGCGTCTTCCGCGTGACCTCGCGCGTCGGCGCCGGTACGCGGATCTACGTCAGCGTGCCGATCGCGCCGACGGTGACGGAGCCGGTCGCTCTGTAGCGCTTCAACCTGCGAGCAGACGACGGGCGTCCGCCACGTCGGCGGTGTCGGACCCTTCGGGAAATTCCGCGAGCAGATCGGTCAGCGCGCGCAGGGTCCCCGCCTTTTCGCCCCCGAAGCGCGCCAGCGCGGTCGTGGCGCGGAGCTCGAAGGTGCGGGCGCCTTGCCGCCTCGCACATGCGATCGCGGCGTGGAGCGAGGCCTCCACGCGTTCGCGCACGCTCCGCGGCGTCCGCTTCGCACGTCCGGCCTCGGCGAGCGTCAGCTCGGCGTCGAGGCGGTGGATTTCGGGCTCGTGGTAGCGTTCGCTCGTCGCGGCGACGAGCTCCTTCGCGCGCTCGATCAGCACGCGCGCCGCGCCGAGGTCGCCTGCTCCCGCCTTGACCATCGCGAGGTTGGCGTAGTGGACGGTCCGACCGAGCGCCGATTCGATGGCGGTCATCGACGCGAGGCCCTGCTCGATGTCGGCGATGCCCCGGACGCGCTCGCCGCGCTCGCCGAGCGCCCAGCCGCGCAGCAGCAATCCATGGTCCGTCCAGAACGGCACCTGCTGCTCGGCGGCGTAGGCGATGACGGCCTCCGCTCCGTCGTGGCACGCCTCGGGCTCGCGCCGGAGGAACCGCAGCCAGCCCACGTTCACGAGGACGAAGGCGACGCTCATTGGGTGTCCGAGCGTGCGCGCGAAGGCGACGGCCTCGCTCGCCACGTCGAGGGCGTGGTCGATGCGCCCAAAGTGCCAGAGCAGGATCGCGCGGTACGAGATCGCCGCGGCCTTCGCGTCGTGCCCGTAGGTCAACGCCGAGTTGCGATCCGCGACGACGTCGTAGAGGGGCTCACCTTCCTCGATGTGGCGAGATGCCGCCGCGAGCTCGCCGCGAAAGAAATGCGTCATCCAGAGGGCGTGGTGCGCCTGCAGGCGCAGGTGCCGTTCGCCGCTCGCCTCCGCGATCGCCTGGATGCGCCCACAGAGCGCGAGCGCGCGATCGAGCTCCGCGCGCGTCAGGTGCAGGCCCCAGAGACCCCAGAGCTCCCCGAAGTTCGACGGCGCGTCGCCCGTGTCGCTCGCGATCTCGAGCGCCCGTACGTACGCGTGCTCCGTCTCGGGCGCCGCGTAGCCGCGGGTCGCCATGCGCACGGCGCCGAGGGTGCTCTGCACCACCTGCTCCTCGCGATTGCGCGCGGGCGACGCAGGGAGACCGCCGAGGAGCTCGAGACTCTTCTCGAGGTGGATCTCGGCCTCGGCGAAGGCGTAGCGACGGGCGGCGGTCTCCGCGGCCACGCGGCGATAGCGCGCGGCGCGCGCCCGATCGCCTCCTTCCTCGAAGTGGAGCGCCAGCTCGGCGCCGATCTCGGCGGCGCGTTCCCCGTAGGACCGCTCGAGCGCACCGCCGATCCGGCGGTGCGCCTCGGCCTTTCGGCCGGCCGGCATCCGCGCGGCAAGCGTCTCGCGATGGAGCGCGTGGCGGAAGGCGTAGCGCGCCGCGGTCGTGCCGTCGGGCCACTCGGCGGTCCCGGCAGGGCCGAGGAAGGGACCGGCGCTCGCGAGTCGCTCGCACTGGGCCTCGGCCGCCGGCGGGGCCGTGCCGGCGCCCGCGGCCGCGACCCCCCCCCCGAACACGATACCCCCCCGGCTCGC